>DASZJS010000956.1:0-20196 GCA_035947935.1 Gemmata sp.
CCCGCAGTTCCGATTATCTGGAACTGAGGAATTGCTTCGCCAATTCCTGGCCACGACGGATCGACTGATGGAGCGGTTCCTCCAGTCGGCAACGGAACTGGATGTGAAGGCTCAGATCGGCTTCGAGTGCGTTTCCCAATACGCCCACTTCCAGAAGGGGATGCGGAAACCATCTGCAACGGAATTCGCGGAGGCTCTCCGTCAATATCCGCGAGCCCGTTTTCAGGCTCTTACGTTTCGCCAGTTAGTCGGCATTTACCAGACCGTACGCGATACGCTTACATCCCAAATGCTCGACGTCTCTTCCGCACGCCAGCGGTTGGAAGCGGCATCCAACCTTCCCGACCCACCGTCTGAAGCCAATGAGATACCCGCGGGAAATCGCCGCCTGATGCCTCCTGGATGCGTTGGAGTAGCCGATGCGGTCGAACGGTTCCTTGGCGTTCTCACCGATGACGATATGGCGGAAATCGAACGTCGGATTCAGGCAACTATCGAACCCGATCTCGGTGGTGTCTTCCAGGCATGTATGAATTCCGCCACCGGCCCGGAGGATGTGGTTGCGGCGGTTTACGAAGAATCCCGCGCCCACCTCGATACCCGACTCGGTGAAGTGGATCTGGCCGGGATGTTTGCCGAACGATACCGAACGTCACAACAGGCTGAACGGGCGATCGAGCAAACCTACCAGGAGGCGGAACCGGCATGGATCGGTAATGGCCCGTGGGTTGGTGGTGAGGTGGCGATTGTGGCTTGTCCAGGTGGCCCCGGTGGCGAACCGCTCCGGGAATTAGCCCGACGGGCTATACCGGTCGCGGGGCTGCCGATTGCCGATTCTCGGGACAATTTGATGGTGTATCGCGAGTGGCCTGCTGTCCCACTTGCTGCGTTGCCGCACCTTGGGGCAGCGGCCGTCGCCGCATATGCTGCCCTCCCGGAAACTCAGCAATGTACACCCCACGCACGACTCGATGTGACTCAGTGGGTCGATGTGGATGCACCTTAATGATTGGGTTGACCCGCTCACTTTGTGCGCGGCTCGCCAACGCGTGGGCAGACTGTCAGCAGACACTTCAACAACCAGTTTTCCATCTCAATCGCAGATTCAATCTCGGTGTTGTCAGGTTTTGTCGGGCTTTGTCATGTTTTTTGGCCCATTTTGAACTTGAGATGAGATAGCTGGAATTGCCACTTCGATCATAAACAAACTCGCGATTTGGACCAGATGACCGATCCGGTACAAATCCCTGTTTTGGCCCCTTGGTATTTCGCCCACGCATGGGCCGAGTTGGTTGTGGATGCAACGGACAAAAGGCCATATCCGGATGATGGCACCGACGCACTTTTCACCCAAGGGCAGGTTACTGAGAACTGCCAATCTGCCCTTGAGTCGCTTGCTCAAACCGGAATGCAACTAGCCCCACGTTCTCATCGAGCCACGGCTGGCCCGCGCTGAGCGTGAAGCTGCTGGTATAACCACCGTGCCGTTGGGGTTTGTCTGTTCGGTCACACTCCCCAGGCTGTCCACCACGTAACTGGTCACAAGTTTGAGACCGGCACCCGCGAGAGTGCGTCGTGCCGTCGGGGTCGGTGCTGTTAAGAGTGTCGCCCAAAGCATCCACATCCACGGTCGTCTCAATCGAACTATCAGGGAGGAACTGCTGGGTTGTGCTGGACGGCGTAAATCATGAATGTTCATTGCTGCAGATATTCTATAATCAATTCATGCTGAGAGTAATCAGATCCGTTTACTGATTTTGTCTCATTTGCATTAATGCCGTAATAGTGCTGACCATCATCGTCTTCAATAACATAATTAATGTTCATATATGAATCAATAATAATTTCAATGATGCGACCTTTCCCCGAGCCATTTAATTTCGATTTGAATTCAACCAAATCGTTGAAAACAAAAGGCGAACGAATACTTGTGTCAGAATTTACTTGATCTAGTTTTTTCTCACATTCTCTTGCCAGTCGCATATGGCATGTTTGAAAGCCTTCATATAAATTTGGGCTCGGACCGCCAAATTTATTCCCTTGTCGTATATCTAGAATAAATGAGACAGTGTAATCGTGATGCAAAACAATTGAGTCAACACTACCCTGGCCTATGCCATAGAGAGGAGAATTAAAGTCAATTATATCACCAAACAAGAATGAAGACTTATATTTTATACAACGCATATATATTCCTTATGGCACTTTTAATAGCAAATTTGCAGAATGGTCGCCTCGGAGGTAAGAGGTCAGATATATTTGGCGCATTGACGTGCTATCGAGTTGATTCAAACTACCCTGTTGGCCTTGAAACTCAGTTGAACTCAGTAAGCAAAAAGCATTGTTGAAACAGTTCATGAAAGGCACGCACTCTTTGAAGCTCGAGATGCTACTCCGGTTGGTTTTCGCAGGAAGTGCGCAAAGCGTTAGTGCCTCTAAGTATTTAGGAGGGTTGCAGCATAATCTCAAATTGAGCGGCATATCAAGCTCTTTGAGTAGTCAACAAGTTAGGCCTTAAGCCCCGCCTTTCAACGTACTAAAAAGCCAGAACCGAGGGATCTAAATAAAACTTTTTTTGATCCAAGTCGACTTCGATGGTCCTGGATCGCCGAAAGCCTCGGAAATAACGGCTATTCTCCACGTTGAACGGGCTGACGCAAAATCACTCGTTCGCTCATGATTGCAACTTTAACTTTTGGATGCGAGTTGCAGCGGGGGAATCTAGCTCAAATCGCTGCTCTTGGGAACGCCGCTGGTCAGGGCGGGCGCTACGGACATGGTGAACGTCTCATCGTAACCATCCGCCCAATCCTGCCGGGTCACCTGGGTTGGCCCGGTTGGTCGATCGGTCGTGCTGTCCCACCCGACATAGGTAAAAACTTCATGCGATGGGTCGTTGTACACCACATATGTCACGTTCCCATTCGGATCGGTTGTCTCGATCACCCGGCCAAGCACATCCACTTCATAGGTGGTGATGAGATTGAGCCCGCCGCCCGTGGGCGTGGTCCAGCCACTCGGCAAATTGCTGAATTCGCTGGTATCCGACGTGTTCACGTCCTGGATTTGCTCGGTCACCGCACCAGTAGCGGGATCATACGTGGTATAGGTCAAATACCCATTCGCATCCTTCGTCCAAATCGCCTGCTGATATTGGTTGTAGTAAGTAGTTGTGGTGTTCGCGCTGTTGGATCCGTTCTGGGCCGTGGTGATGGTCGGCAATGTCGTCGTCACGGACTGGATCTGCGTCGTACCGCTGAAGAACGTGTAGGAATATGGGGTCGTCTCTGCGCCGGAACCGCCCGTGCTCTGGTAAACGGTCGTTGATGCCACCGGGTCAATCGTCACCGAACCGGCGGTGTCGGTGAAGTATTCCGTGCTGCTCTGTTCGATCGCGGTTCCGGATTGCCCCTGCTGAATGTACTCACTTTCCTGGTAGCCCGCCACGCCCCCCGGCAGTCGTCGAAGTCGCAGTCGTTGATGTGTAGTAGTTGTAGGTGGTAATCAAACCCGATGAACTACTCAGGTCGGCATAGCTGCCACTCACATAATCCAGCAGGCTGGCGTAGGTGGTGCTGTAGCCGGTCACCGCGGAGGGGGCAGCCGTCAGAATAACCTGCCCCGACGAGCCATACTCGGTGAATGTGTCGAAGGTCAGACCAGTCCCCGTATCGTGGAAGACCTTCAGCATCACCTCGCCATTGCTGTAATGAGGGTTGACGGGTACTGTTGGGCTAGTCGTCGCATTCCACCGATCGGAGGTCCACCGTGATTCGTGCCACCGCTTGCGGCCTTATGGCGTGCTTCGCGTTCCTGGCGAACGCGGACGAACCGCCCGCGAAGAAGGACGAGAAGAAAGTCGCCGCCCCGATCCAAGCGGGGATGTTCAAACTGCTGCCGGAACCGAAAGGCGATACCCCAGCGGCAAAGGAACTCGCCGCGATCTTCAAAGCCGCGGATGCTGAAGCCGGGACCACGGAACAGAAGGACGCCAGCAAGGTGATCGCCGCGACCATTCCGAAGGTCGTCGCTCACGCCCGCAAGCACCCGACCGACGAAAGCACGCTCGAAGCGCTGGTGTGGACGATCAGCCTGTTGCGTCAATCCTCGGATATGGCGAAGATCCGCAGTGAGGCAATTGAACTGGTGAAGACGAACTTCGCCAAGTCGCCCGCGATCCGCAAGTACCTGCGGTCGCTTGCCAACCCTCTCAGCGACGAGGGCATCGACCTCGTCCGCGACGTGTTCAAGAATCACCCGGAGAAGTTGACGCAGGCCCATGCGGCCAAGGTACTCATTAGCGGGTTAGAACTGCGAATGAAATACGCCGAGATGCTCGGCAAGAACGAGCAAGCGCGGGCGAGCGCCGAGAAGCAACTGGGCAAGGACACCGTGCAAAAGCTGATCGACGCCGCGCCGCAGGCCGCGGAGGACGCCGAGATGTTCCGCACCGCCCTACGCACCGAACTGAAGGGCCAACTACCAGACCTGGAGATCGGCGCGGTCGCCCCGGAAACGATCAGCGTGAACTTGGACGGCAAGACGGTGAAACTTTCGGAGTTGAAAGGCACGGTGGTGGTGCTCGACTTCTGGGCGACGTGGTGCGGGCCGTGCAGGGCGATGATCCCGCACACGCGCGACTTGGTGAAGTCGCAAGAGGCCAAGCCGTTCGTGTTCGTCAGCATCAGCGTGGACGACGAGAAGGAGACGCTGACGAACTTCATCGAGAAGACGCCAATGCCGTGGGCGCACTGGTGGGACGGGAAGAAGGCGGTGTCGCAGCAGTGGGACGTCGAGGGCTACCCGACGCTGTACGTGATCGACCACAAAGGCGTGATCCGGTTCAAGACGCTGGGCTACGACCCGAAGAGCGGGAAGCTCGACGCGACCGTCGAGGAACTGGTGAAGGCCGCCGAATCCGGGAAGTGACTTCGGCTCCTACCTAATTTGCAACGGTCGAGGCCTTCGGGGAGTTGTTTTGGCGTGATTCGCCGGGGCGTTGCCGAGAAGCCGAGGGTCGAGCAGTTGCTGGACTGGCTCCCGGATCGCTGGCTGTTGAACCGGGTGCGGCCCCAACCCGTCCGAGACGTGACCGCCGGGTAAACCCTCACCGATCAATGCACGTCAAGCCTGCAGATCCGCAATCCGTGGGCCGCACCTCGTTGCCCTCCCATCCGATCCGCGACGTGATTCGCCGGGCCGTTACATTGCTGTTGGTGAAGACCGTGTTGGTGCTTCCATCCGGCAATGTCTCGACTGTCTCCACGGCCCAACTGTTGTAGCCAGGGCTGTTCAAACTGGTGGTATACGAGTAGGTGTACGTCCCCAACCCGCTGGTCGTACTCACTCCGGCCCCGCCAACCACCACCTGGGTCACCCGCTGGGACGAGTTGTACTCATAGGCCATATCGGCGTATGGGCTGAGTTGAGCATTGGTCGCCGTCAGCGGGTTCACACCGGTGCCAGCGAGCTGAGCATAGGACCGCGGCGTGAGTTCGTATTCCAGGCCGTGGGTGTAGCCGATGCTCCCATCGGTGGTGGGAGTGTAGTAACGGTAATAATATGTACCCAGAACATTTGAAGAGGGGTCTTCGATGGTCGCCGTTTCCAGGTCTCCGGCGTTCCCGTTGGTAGTCGTGCCATCGTAATACGCATATTGGACTTGTTGAACGGTGGACCAGGTAGTCCCGCCATTGGTCGAGCGGCGAAGGATGACCGATTGGAGCAGCCCGGCGTTCACACCGGATGAGATGTACTAATACTCATACGATTCCGTGTATGTCGTTGACCCGATGGTACTCGATCGACGGATCTCGGCATGGAGATTGGCGGAGGTGTACGAGTAAACACTGGTGGTGTTGCCGTATGGGTCGGTCTCGCTCACGAACTGGCCCCGCTCAGCCGTGGGGACCGAAGTGCTGAAATCGTTGAAGACAAACGTGTTGCCGGTGGTATCCGTCAGAACGAACGTGGTTCCCGTGTGGACCAGCGTATTGAGCATGAAGTCCGCATCGGCATACGTGGACCCGGACAGTGTGAAGGTCTGGGCACCGTCCCCACTGGTGACCGCAATAATGGTGGAGCTGTTTGGATTTTCGAGGAACGGCATCTGTGGATTCATCCAGCCATTCCCGTTGGTGTTCGTTGGCGCGTAGCCGGGGAGGTTACTCCAACTCCCACCTTGCGACCACGGAGTGCCGAATCCGGACGAAGACAGGTCGGTCCGGGACAGCTCAACGTCTCCATCGGAATAATTGACGCCGGCTGGGCTGATATCGGCCGCGCCCGGATTCCCTCCATCCGAACCGGTAGCACTCCCGATCGGGCCGGACCCGAGTAAAGGAACGTGGTTGAGAGCATAACTGCCGCCAACGGGAACGATCCGCTCCTCGATTGCCTCCAGGTTGAGTTTGACGCGAGGCCGTACCCTCTGGGTCTCATCGAACTGGTTGGTAACCCAGTCGCGGAGGGCCTGCAAGCGATCGAACAGATAAACCGAGGGGATAGCCCGAATCAAGGTGCGCAGGCGCATGGTGAATCCTTCGGTGTGGGGAGAATACTGGGAATTTCAGCGGCAGGATTTACCGTCTGCAACTAACTGTACACGAGTATAATAGCGATACCAACTCCACAGAGATTTTTTCCCAACTTTGTTGCTGCACCACTTGGATCTGTTGACTAATTTGCTGGTCGGACAATCTTGGAACTGCTGGAAACGAGAACCTTCCTTACCAGCGGACCTCTTGGCCGCACGATTGTGCCATCGGGCAGCCGCTGTTGTTACTTCAATGAGTTGCCAAACGGCACCCTGTGACCAGAAGTTGATAATTCCCTGGCCAAGATGCCGGGTTCGTTGGCTGGCATCTATCAAAACCAGATGACGGCGACTGGCTCGCTCACTGGTGGCACATCTCCATTTGTATCAGTCGCAACGACCTCATTGGGCGGCGATGCCGGGAACGTGGTGGATACCACTGATCCTGATGACCTTGACACACGCACCTATTCGGACCCGCTTGGCCGCACGGTTCAGACGATCCAGGATTTCACCAACGGCGCTGTGACCGATGATTCGAATAAGAGGACCGATTACACCTACAACTCCGTAAGCAAAACGAGCCTGACAGCAGAACTCACGTCTGGCGTAGGCGAAACGACAACGTGGCTGTATGGAGTGACAACAGGCACCGGCAGCACGATTGACTCGAACGACATTGTGAGCACAACGGAGCAGCCGAACCCAACGACAGGTCTCCCGGATAGTTCGATTGAGACGACCGTTGATGTGGATGAGTTGGGAGACACGCTGAACAGCACGGACCCTGACGGCACGACACACGCCTATTCACAACCAACTCGGCCCATGTGTGGGCGCAATAACGATCTGCATATAGTTTCGGTTATTTCGCCCGCGCTCCTGAAAAAAGTCGATTCTGCCAAACGAACTCAAATTAGGCGGGGGAATCGCAGGTTCAATGAAGAAAGGATTTTATACTTTACGCATTCAAGAGTGACACCTTGCTCCCGTCTGGAAGTTGTGGGCCAAGAGGGGTTTCCAACCTCGCTTTTTATACAAGTTCGACGAGCACAAGAGTCGGGCGCGAATCAAACCCAATCATTACCAGTACACGGCCAAGTGCTCCAGAGTTCTAACCGCGATCCCTCTGAATGGACCGTCCGGTTTTTGGACCCGGCAACACCGCTCTTGGTGGGGTTGGGCCGACGGGATGTGTGGTCGTCCTTGGTGTTCGCCGAATTACCGGCTTGCTGATTTCTGGGAGTGTTCTAGCCGCCTGGGCCGCGACCGCGACCTTGAGAACGTGAATCCCGCCGCGGAAAACGATGAACCCCATGAACATGATCGGCGTGCCATTCAAGATCATTTTGTTCAATAACAGCGTATAAGCATTCCAGCACACACACAGCCCGATCACGATAAGTGCCCAACCGGCAATCTCGCGGGTCCAGTATGCGAACTTCATGGCTTGCTCCTGGTCGATTTGTCTTGTTTAGCCTGAGCTTCCGCTCGCTTTCGCCCCCACACCCGCCACTTCTCCAGCCTCACCCGCTCGCGACTGGTTTCCCTCCACCCAACATCGAGTAGGATCATTCCACCTTCGGCCGGTCCGATCGTTCGCAATCGCCAATAACCGAACACAAGTCGGGTTATCAAAGTGCCCATCAATAACATCCCGAGCAGAACGTAGAACCGGCTCGCTCTTGGCGACAAAACACCGTCGCTATTGAATCGGATTGTGTCGATTGCACCCGGATCAATTTTACTGCCCGCTCCCGGTCGCATCCCTTCCTGACGTAGAAAACGTGCCAGGGATGATCTCGACTCGGCCACTTGCAGCGGGAATTCCGCGGCTGGAACGACCTCAACGCTTGTCGCGAACAACCAGAGCAGTTGCCCAGCAATGACCAGCACTACCGAAAGAGCGAGCATCGTTACGAGTTCGGTGGGGCGGATCAGTGTTGCAGGTCGGCGGGTCGGTGGCTCACCTTTCCTCTGTATTACCCCCTCGAACGCGATGGCCTGATATACCAAGCTGTAGATTCGGTACTGGGACGATAAATACACGAGTACCGACAGTACCAGGATCACATCGATAAAGTGGAATCGTCTCTCCTCGATCAACGTCATGCTCGAGTAACTTTCGAAGGGGTTTCCGGTGGGCGTCCACATGAAGTAGGTCAGGATCAACAGCACCAGAACCGGAGCCGCGGTCCACCGGAAAAGAACGCCGCAGACACCCATGATTACAATCAGGAGGCCACCGAGTGCGCTACCCTGTTCAAACAGCACGAGGAAGATCATCGCCAGTGCGCCGAACGCTGCAAACGCGTAATTCCGGATAGCAGGTTCGTTGAACAGGAGACGGAGCATCGCCCGCTGGTCCAGTTCGGTCGAACCATCGCTCCCGTGATCGAGTTCGGGCGTATCGAGTTCGCCTTCCGTACTCATCGACGACTCCTCATTCCTCGGAGCCGGTCGAGCCGATCCAGCACCAACTGCACCGGGTCGCCATCGTTCGCACGCATAACTGTCGCGCCTACCTGCCCAAGTTGCCGACGGAGGATGCGGAACGATTCGTGGTATTGTTTCGTCAGGCTTTGCCGGACAACTTTCATCAGATCACGTTCTCGATTCTTCGCCGATACTTCTTCGCTGAGGCTGCGGGGCTTCCGTTTGCGCTTTTCCCCGGGCCTGCGTCCGATGGGGTCATCGTCGGCCGACACCTTGGGAGTTGCGCCTTCGGGATTGTCGGGGGATGGAACATCGGCCGGCCACGGAACGATTACCAGGACGTGATGGTGGCGGGATCGGGCGACACGGCAAGCTTTCACAACCGGGGCAAGGTCAGTTCCGAGTTCCGCAAGGTCTGCCAGCACCACGTATAACTCGTTGTCCCGGGCTCGTCCAACGGCCCGAATCATGGCATCGGCCAGAACCGGTGCTTTACCCGCACAACGGAACCGAAAACTCCCCGCCTCATCGTACAGCGGAACCGGGCATCGAAGCAGGTGCTGTTGGAGGAACTTCGCGACACGCGCAGCGTATGCCTCGTCATCGTGAACGTACCGCTCGACGCCGTTCACTCCGGTTCCGTCTTGAAGAGAGAACAGCGCACTCAACTGCTTGCGACGAATCAGTTCCCGTTTTCGCTCCCCGAACAAACCGCGGATCGAGTGGAAGAACCAAATAATCACTCCCAGTGTTGCGGGTGGGAAGTACGTCAGCACAAACATCACGTTCATCCAGGCGAGCTTCACCAGGAAGGGCCATCGCTTCGGGGTCAAGCTGGCAGCATCGTCGATCGACTGTACGAACCAGCGCCGGGCTTCATTCAGGATCCAACGCCACACTCTTGTTCCGAAACCCGGCTCATATGCGAGTTCTTGTGGTGCTAACATCCGCAGAGAGAACGCCCACGATCCCAGCGCGAATAACATAACACCGATAAAAATCGCGCCAAAAACCACCCAGCCCCATTTCCGATCGAGAATGGGAATCCACAACCGACCCAGGGTCATCGAGTTGATCTTCTTCGTCATCACTTCGGGGTAGAGCTCGTGCGCAAGTGGGTAGGCTCGCCGTGTAAGTTGCTCCGTTGGAACACCAGTCACGCCCGGCTGAAGTGCGGATACCTCGGCAAGCCGCCGGAGCAGGTTAATCATGTGGATTTTCGTGCGGGCAGGAGCGATGGCCTTCGCCTCGTTCTCATCGAGTGTGGTGAGCCCGACAAGGTCGCGATTGGCAGCCGATGCCTGGGCCACAACCGCTGCCACCCCCGCGAGTCGGGTCAACAGGGTGTTGCCGGGAGGACCGAGTCGAACTCCTTCGGAGGTGTCGAGGAAAAGAACGCACCGAACCGGCACATCGTTCTCGTATTCCTTGATAATCAACCGGTCGCGGCGAGCCGATGGTTTCCACGCGATCATTTTCGGTGGGTCGCCAGGTCGGTAATCGCGCAGGTCGAGTAGTTCGCTTCCGGAGCCCGGCCGACGAAGTCTGTGGATTCCCGGGGCCGGGAGTGTATTGAACCGTTTGGTAGCCCGCTGCCGACCTTCATCATCGGTAAGTGGCGGCAGAACGAGGTATTCGGCCGCATCGCGGAGGAACAGCCTACGGTAGAAGAATCCCTGAAGATCCGCCACACGAACCTGGACGCCCTCGAACCGGAGAACCCCAGGAGCAGGCACTTTGAGTTTGTAAACGATCTTCACCGACTCGCCGGGACGGAGTTCAGTGAACAATTTGGTCGTCCCATCGATGCGTTCTGTGGCAACGGCGGTTCGGTCTTCGAGAACCGCGAACGGAACGGCGACTGTCCCGGGGTTCTCGACGGTCACCCGAACCTCAAATGCGAGCCCTGCCCATACCATCGGCACTTCCCGCCCACCCTGGAAGATGCAGCGAGAGACACGCAACTGGGAAACGGTTGCAAGCGAGCGCGTTTGAAATAAGACCCATTCAAGCGCAAACCAGACAAGTAGCGTGATGCCGATGAGGGCCGGCGCGACGGAGTAATAGGGGATGACGAACGCTCCGACGATGAGCGTCAAAAAGACGATGAACAAGAACCATCCCGAGCGACCTGTGAGCATACGCTTCTCAAACGAGATAACCAAATCCGCAAGGTTTTGTTTCCACGCTCGGGTGTACAGGAAACACGATGTAATTCACCTGGATATTAACTTATTGCTGCGCACAGGGTCGAGGGAAAAGATCGCAACCCGATCACTCTTAGCATACCGTAACGATCTCTCCTGAATCGACAACAACTGTCTACGAATCACTCCACCTAATCAGGATAACTCAAATGACTGTGATGGAAACTGCGGTTGAAGTAACTTTCTGCCCATCGAGCGTTGCCGAGATCGTATTGTTACCCGCGACCGTCCCCTTGAAGGTTGCGGTGTAGGTGCCGTTGTGGTTGTCGGTCACCAAACTGAATGTCCCCTGGCCCTCGCTCAAGGGAATGCCATTAGCTGCGAACCACGAATGCATCATCAACCTTCGTGGTTTCTCGAAGCAACGTAACTTTAGTGATGGATTACACCGTATCGAGAACCGGAACTGCTTCGAGGATATCGCGGACGATATCGGATACCTGCTTCCCTTCAATTTCGGCCTCGGGGCGCAGGATGAGTCGGTGACCCAATACGGAGAAGGCAATTGCTTGCACGTCTTCGTGAGTGAAGAAGTGGCGGCCTTCGAGAACCGCCCGTGCTCGGGCGCACTTGAGCAGATTCAAGGCCGCACGAGGGCTTGCCCCCAATGCCACATCCGGGTGCTGGCGGCTCTCCTCGGCCAACTGCACGATGTACTCGAAAAGTGTGTCCGCACCATACACCGCCGGGAGTTTTCGCTGAAGAGACAAGATCAACTCCGGGGTGAACATGGGAGTCACCTCGACCGCTGGCTTGCTGTGCAAACGGAGAAGATTCACTTCATGCCCAAAGCCGGGGTAGCCCATTTCGACCCGAATCAGGAATCGGTCGAGCTGCGCTTCGGGCAGCCGGTAGACGCCCTCCTGTTCGACCGGGTTTTGAGTGGCCATCACCATAAACGGAAGTTGGAGCGGAAGAGAGTTCCCATCTACCGTTACCTGATATTCCTGCATGGCTTCCAGGAGCGCGGCCTGGGTTTTAGCCGGTGCCCGGTTGATCTCATCGGCCAGGAGAACCTGTGTAAAGATCGGCCCTTTCCGGAGTACGAAATCGTTTGTGTTCCGATCGAAGATCGAGGTTCCTGTCACATCGGAGGGCAGTAAGTCGGGAGTGAATTGAACGCGCTGGTACTGGCACCCGAGGAGCCGCGCGAACACTTTGGAGAGCGTCGTCTTGGCGACTCCAGGGACGCCTTCGAGCAGGACGTGGCCACCCGCCAGGAGAGCGATCAATAACTGTTGAGTGACTGCCTCCACTCCAACCACAACCCGCGCAACTTCCGCAGCGACCTTCTGGTTCAACTGTTTTGCTTGTTGAGCCAACTCGTGAGCAACTCTGGATTCGGGAACCGGAGCGGTCGGCGTGGCCGGAACAGACAGGTCTGGCGAAGGGGCCACACTCATGCGATACTCCCTACGAATTTCGGCTGGTTCAAATCTCGAACTCTGACACCCCGTCGCTAACGCTCCGGGTTCGCTCCGAGCGGTAGCGATAGGAGTCAGTTGGCACTCTTAATCGTCAAACTTGGTATCTGCCCATGCTTCAAACGCAAACGCCCACTTACCATCGGCGTGGGCCTGCTTGACACGTTCGAAATATGGTTCCAGTTCCTGCCACCGGTTCACGCTCGTTGCCTTCGGTGGTCCGTAGGCCAGCCGCCAGAGATCCTTGATCGCCAATCGGAGCGAATCCGGTTTGCGGACAACATCGGAGATACTGAGTTTGGGGGGTTTCGGCCCCTGTTCACCGCGGATTCCCACAGTGGCGAAAAACTCGCGGATCAAATCTCGCACCGGCTCGTAGACATTGTTTCGGCGGAGCAACTCCTTCTGCCGTCGATCGAATACACCAGGTGGTTCAGAAGACGCTCTCGCGATGGTTGGGGCTGGGGGAATGTTGGTTGGTTTCCGGGATCCAATCGCCCGCCGGAGCAAGAACCAACAGGCCGCGATCGATGCCAGCAGTAGGAACAACCACATGATCACCGGCAATGCAACAACTCGGTTCAGTGCATTGTTGAAGGCGTTGTTCGTCTGGAGTTGGTCGAGAAACCCGTTCCCCTTATCGACGAGTTTGTCCTGGATCGCTCCCAGGTTCATTGAGGGCATCGGTTGGCTTTGCTTGGAGACGAGCCGGGACAAATCGTCGAAATGATCAACAATACGACCATTCTCGAAGAAGACGCATCTTGTACGACGCTGGTCCGGCCCCTTGAGGTAACCGATCACCCGATCACTCCACTCCAGATTCTGAGTATCGTTATCGTAAAGCATCCCATTGTTGAACGCGCGACTGCTCGCCACTGCCAGGAACCGGTATGGTTGCCTGGTTCTGAAGTTCGTCCACTCGCCGCCTGCTGCGAACAAAGCTCCTTGAGGAAGTGCCGCGTGATCGCCGGAGGCGTCATTCCAGGAACTGCGATTTGGAAACTTCGCCAGCGGCACCAGAGATTGGTCGTGTGGCGTTGTCCTATCGAGGAGGATGTAAGAGGGTGTTCCTGCTGCGACGCGGGTGAGGAGTTTGAGATCCTGCCCAATGAACAATTTCCGCACCTCAGCCTGGGGGTCACCTTGCCCATCGCCCTGATCGGCAATCGGAACAACATAAGGACAGTCGCGAAGATGATTGCGCAGGGTCGAAGTCAGCTCTTGACACTCGACACGAACACCGCTGATTTGGTCGTTGCCTAGTCCGAAGTTGAGAGAGACATTGTCGTGCGATGCGATCAGAATCGCACCACCACCGAGAATGGCATTATTCGCATACTGAAGTCCATCGGGCCAACCGAACTTGTTCTGTCCGCCAAGTACTATCACAATTACATCATCGTAGCGCGAGAGATTCCGTAACTCCTGTTCCTTGACCGGCTTCACGTTCCGAAGATGGAGGAGGGCACGGAAGAATTCCGTGCCCTCGCCGGGAATCTCAGTTGGTGCCGCGGGGGGCGCCCCTCGATTAAAGCCTTGCGCGTTCGCCGCGGAAGCAACGAGCAGGACAGACAGCACAAGGGCCTTAGCCCGCAAGAATACATGCACCACTACGATACTCCCGCTAGATCGCAGATGAGGTGCCGAGCCTCGATTAATTCGTGCCGTGTGAGGGGCTCATCAAGGGGTGCATAGCGAGCAAGTTCGTAGAGCCGGGCGAGTTTCACAGCCGTCTCTCCGTGAGAGATCGCAAGATCGGTCAGAGCTTCCGCGATTGTCCCATGCGTCCACACTTTCGCGGCCGGCCCACAAATAAGGACGCTCAGGTACTCAAATGCTTTCACCACATCCTCGCGGGTATTGATTGCCCGCGGATCGACTGGCCAGGGACCGATGTCATTGCCGACAAACCCATCCTTAGCGGTGTTCGGATCCTGGAGATACCACCACCACACAAACAGTCCTCCCAGGATTGCGAGCCCCAGCAGAACAACGGGCAACCAGGAGCCACTGAATCCACTGAACCCACCGAATCCACCAGACCCCCCGGATCCACTACTGGACGAAGGATCGGGGCGAGGTTTGAACGTTGAAGAACTCGATTCCGGGCTCGAGGGCGAAGGCGAATTGCCGAACCACTTGCTCCACCCGATTGTGGGCAGATCGAACTTCGGCATCTTCCAGTCGCCACCATCTCCGTTCAGAGTGTCGGAGACTGGGGAGTTGTCCCCAGAGCCATTCTTGAGAAAGTCCCAAATGCTGTTTCCCTTGTCGTCCTTCATGTCGAAGTCGAACCCGTTCTCACCCGATGCGAGATCGAACAGCGCTCGCTTCACCTCGGGGGTTTCATCCAACGGCCCGACGTTCCGTTCCCACATCGAGGCTAGCGCTGCCATCGACTTCGTTCGGGGATCGGTCGGCTCGTCGGGTTGGCCAAAGGGGTTGTTGTCCGGAATGAGTGGATTCCCTTTGCCTGCGTTCAGGGGATTTCCCGGGTCGATGGGGTTTGGGAAGCCAGGCAGTTTTCCCATTGGCATTGGATTCCCCTGGTCATTGGGGTTCCCACCTTGTTTTGGGTTGGGTGGAAACTTCAAATCCGGGGGCGCGTTGGGAAAATTCGGATTGTTTGGCGGTGTGATATTTGGCGTCGGAACAGTCGGCGGGTTGAACCCATCGGGGAGCTTTGACTTGAGTAACTTGGCGATGTCATCTTGAGAGATCTTTGGTGGTCCTCCCAGCTCACCCTGATTTTGCTTGGCAAGCCCCTTGAGTTGGTCCATGAACTCCTTCTTGCCGAGAATGTTCTTGAGTGCCTGTTGAACCAGCGGATCGTTTGGATCGAGCTTCGGATCATTCTGCTTCAGAAGGTAATCCTTGAGCATCTCCTGAAACTGACTCATCTCGGGGTTGCCATCGCCTTGACCGAGCCGGGCGAGTGCGGCTTTAAGTTGATCGGGGGTCAGATTCGCACCCCAGACCTCATGTGGTGAACTTCCTCCCTTTTGACGGGGGGCTTGAACAGCTTGACGGGGTGCTTGAGCGTGCACCAGCCCGCTGGTTAATACCACGGCGAGACAGAGGAAACTGAGTGCCAGAAGCAAACGACGGCGGCCGACGGTCATGGGTCGCCTCCGGGCAGAGAGCGGCGAATACAGTCGGCAGCCGTGCGGGATGTGAGAGAACAAGACCGCCCGCGCCGAACAACACATGGGCATCTAGCATTGTGCCGCAACAGCGCGTTGGAAGCAAGGGTTCAGGCTCGCTTCGCTCGCAGTGTTCAGTTTTCAGTGTTCAGTGTTCAGTTAAATCCTTCAGACAACGCAAGTGTGGTTTCAATGTCTTCACTGAACACTGAACACTGAACACTAGAAAAACTACTTCTTCCCAGAGATTGCTTTCACGGCAGTGATGGCGACCTTTCCAACAGCACTCTTCTTGTCCGCCGCCAGTTCTCGCAGAGTTGGCAGAGCAGCCTTTGCTTCCGGACCCATTGCAGCCAGTCCCTTTGCAGCGCCAATCTTGACGGAATCCTCTTTATCGTCTTTGAGCAGTTTCATGAGGGCCGGAACGGCCTTGTCGGTGGGTTCGTCGCACTGGCCGAGGCAGGTCGCGGCGGCGGCCCGAACCCCGGCATCTTTGTCTTCAATTGACTTATAGATGTCGGGCAGAGCATCGCTCACGAGACCTTTCTGAATGACCGCGAGCTTGCCGAGTTCCTGAAGCGCGATGACTCTCACCTTAGTGTCTTTGGACTTTTTCAAATCGTCGGTGTACTTCCTTGCATCCGCGATATCGCTTGCAGCAACCGAATCCTGAAGAATGGCCAGGTAAAGCACTCCGTTGAACAGGGCAACGGCGGAGAGTGCCTTGACAAAACGAGCGTTGAGCATCGTTGACTCCAGAATAAGGGTTCGCGGCAAACTGGCTTGCAACCAGAAAATTGGGGTTTAGAATCTGGAACCCCACCGCGACAGTCATGTATCGGTTAGCGGTTAGACGAGGAAACGGGAATTTCGGTTCCCCGGCCGCTCGCGGTATGGTTCAATCGATACCTTGCCTACCACCTTAGCACGTCTCGAACTGCCGGAGAACATGCCGATGCACTCACGAGTGTCTTTTTCTGCCCTGGGTCTGATTCTTGTCGCCGGGCTGACTTCCGCGGAAGACTGGCCCGGTTGGCGCGGTCCCCGATCCGATGGGACCGTGACCGAGACCGGTTTTCCGCTCACCTGGAGCCCAACAGAAAACGTGAAATGGAAGGTCGAACTCCCCGGAACCGGACATTCCTCGCCCGTGGTTAGCAAGGGCAAGGTGTTTGTTGCCGGTTGTATCGAGAGCGACAAAAAGCGGGTTTTGTACTGCATCGACCGGGCGAACGGCAAAATCCTTTGGGAGAAGTGTGCTGTCGTCTCCGACCTGGAGAAGAAACACAACGAAAACAGTTGGGCCAGTTCCACACCGACTGTGGATGGCGAGCGGGTTTACATCACTTTCTTCGATAATCCGCAGATGCGAGTGTACTGTTACGACTACCAGGGAAATTTGCTGTGGGAAAAGAACCCTGGCGAATTCCACTCCGTTCATGGATTTTGCAGTCCCCCGATGCTTTACAAGAACCTCGTCATCGTGAACGGCGATCAGGATGCGAAGGCATTTCTTGTCGCCCTCGACAAGTTCACGGGAAAAGAAGTGTGGCGCGCCGATCGTCCAAATAGAACGCGCTCGTATTGTCCGCCCGTGATCATCGATACCCACGAGAAGAAACAACTCGTGCTGACCGGGAGCAAGTGCGTCGCCAGCTATGACCCGGACACCGGCAAGCAGAACTGGATCATCGATGGGCCGACCGAACAATTCGTTTCCAGCATGGTGCTACACGATGGTGTGCTGCTTCTGACTGCCGGTTTTCCCGAACACTGGGTGATGGCAATCGATCCGAATGGCAGTGGAAATGTCACCAGAACGCATGTCCTGTGGTCCAAGAAGAAAGAAGGCGGTTACGTCCCATCGCCAGTTGCCTACGATGGCAAGCTCTTTCTTGTGGATGATGGGGGCGTTGCCAGTTGTTGGGATGTGAAAACTGGCAAGCAGTTCTGGAAGGAACGCTTGAGCGGCAAAGGACACCACGCATCTGCGGTGGAAGCCGATGGTCGCATCTACTTCACCGCCGATGATGGGGTGACGTTTGTGCTCAAAGCATCCGAAAAGTTCGAGATACTGGCTAAAAATCCCCTCGGAGATCGCGTGTTTGCCTCACCCGCATTCTCGGATGGCGAAATCTTCATCCACAGCGCCAAAGCCGTCTGGTGTCTGACTGAGAAGAAGCAATGATCCGATGTGTTACCAGTCCGAACCCAGAACCTGACCATCGGCGGGATTGAGGGCGTAAGTCCAGGTTGTCTGGCTCAACGCCGCGGAGATGTTGCGGACGCTGCCATCCATGAGCGCGACGTTCATGATCGTGTGATAGGACTGAGACAGGTTGGGGTTCGCCTGCATCATGTTGACGTTGATCTGGGGCAAGGGAAACAGGCCGGTATAGTTAGCCTGCCCGGGTAACTCGTCCGGGTTGGGCCAGTAAGGGCCGAAGGAGTTGGGGTAAGCTGGCCAGTGCCAAGTCATGTAGCTTTCCAACGTCCCGGTTTGCGGGTCCAAGGCGGGGTAGCCGGGAAAGCAACCGGACGCCTCGACCATGCCGATGGTATTGGATGAGCCATCGGGGATGGTGCCAATCGAATAAGCCGAAAAGGCACCCTTGATGCCGAAGGTGCCGCCAGCACCGAAAAGGGCAAGGTTCAAAGCGTAGTTGCCGGTGGCGTAGTTGGGAGCGACAGCGCCGATGCCTCTATTGGTTGTTGGGTCGGTCGGGCACACGTGAAGGGCAAGGGAAGTGAATTCGGCACCCAGATAACCGGGATTGGGAATGTCGTGTGTATAGGCATTGAAGAGATTGCCTTGCTCATAATAAGGGAGCAGGGCGTAGAAGGCGCTGCCTTCGGCGGTATTACCAGTCGTTGGATTGACGATCTGGTAGAAGTTGGATGGCGGTAAACGACTGTTGTTGGCGTCGGCATATGCGTGAATGGCCAACATGAGTTGCTTTTCGTTGTTGATGCAGCGAGTGATGTTCGCCGCCTCGCGAACCCTCTGCACAGCCGGAAGGAGCAGACCAATCAGCACGGCGATAATCGCGATCACAACCAGGAGTTCGATTAGAGTGAATGCAACTCGGCGGGACTGGTTCGACACAACAAACCTCTGGTTTCACTCGCAGGCTCGTAATACGATTATAAAAATTGTAATACTCTGATGCCGACAGGCAACCCAATTCGTCCGATTTGAAGCCCAAACATTCCAGTAGGACGGGGTGTTTTGCTCTATTGGAAAAATTCTTTTCGGGGTGCGCCCGCTTTTGTTCAGATCGTGCGATGAGGTGATGAGGAGAATCAGGAGTGGAGTGGCAAACAGCACAGAGAAACACGAGCGGAGATACTGGTTTGGCGCTGTTTTTTAAGCGAAAACTCCATTTGTAGCGATTGGCGAACATGAAGCGTGAACAAGAGGGAAAGTGCAACGGTATCCCAATGAGCCACGGTCGCCGAGAGGTGGTGTGAGGGCATGGGCGAACCCTCCATCCCCTCGGCGGCCGTTTTTTCCGTTTGTGTGTCTTCGCGGCAGTTCTGCCAGCGTTTTCTTCCTCTAGTACATGAGCGGTCGGCTCGAATACAATACACGTCGAACGCTCTTCAACCTCCAGGGAGGGAGTAAAAGAACAGCGAGTTCCATCTCCCTTAATTTCCAGATCGGGGTAATCCGAAGAGCTAATAGTGGAATGGTTCGCGATTGTAGCCACACAGTCTCGATCCGGGAGATTGACCGCGTATGAACCCGCCCCGCCCCTTGCTGAACATCGAGATGTTCGAGGATCGCCTGTTGCCATCGCACTTCGCGATTGGGGGTTTCGATCCAAACGCAACATTTCCGACGAACGCTTACTACGTCTCAGTCTGGCACCAGCAGGATGCCGCAGCCAGTGATTCCGGGAGAGAAGGAAACTTCATTCCCCGAGCCTCCACCAACCCGAACTCCACAAGCGATTTTCAGGATCAGGCAACACCAAGCGAAGACACCGCCTTTCCCATCCTTTCGACCAGGCTGAATTATGTCAGCTTCTCTCAGGGGAGCCCTCTGCGGAGTTTCCGGGATAGCTTTCGGAACCTGGAATCGTCCGACAGAACGCTGAACAACCTGCTTTTTAACACCGAGGCATTGGATAATAATCTCGTACCGGCTGGGGTATCCTCCCCCCAACCTGTAATTGTCGTTGTAATTGGATTGGGCGGTGACGGTCTTAGCACCTTCTCCGATATCCTGAATGTTGCGGATTCACCGGGTGGACAATCCAGGTTCAACCACGATTACCAGACCTCCGGGATAAACCCTCCCGATGGTTTGAACGGCTCAACCCCATCTTCGGGCAGCGCTGACGCCAGCGGTTCGTCGCAAGCTGGTTCCGTCGCTCCATTGGAAGTCGCAGCACCATCATCGCCACCAGCCCCATTATCACCCCCACCATCTGCTCCCGCTTCCG
>DASZJS010000957.1:0-8422 GCA_035947935.1 Gemmata sp.
GACAACTTGCTTGTTTGCGCGGCCATCTGTCGGGCCGCTTCATCGAAGGGCATTCCTCCGAACCCGGTGCCCATCGCCGAGAAGCCGACCACCTCGAACTTTTCCGCTGAACTCATGTTGTGGGCTTGAATAGCCAGCAACGCGGGCCAAGTCGCGGCGTAGACTTTATCGATCCCTTCGATGTTGCCTGGAATTCGCATTGTTGGTGCGTGGGCCAGGAATCGTGGAATCCGAACCCACTAGCCCGAGCGAGGGTCTATCCATCTTCAACCGAAACGCCATAACTGAGAGGAATCGGATGATGTTCCGTTCTTCTTCTCGTTCTGGTTATCTACCGAGTTGTTCAGAAGTACCCCATGACCATTCCAATCCCCGAATTTGCTCTCGTTCTGTTGATCGGCCCATCGGGGTGTGGGAAATCCACCTTCGCTCGTCGGCATTTCAAGCCAACCGAAGTTCTCTCATCCGACTTCTTCCGAGCTATCCTCGCGGACGACGATACGGATCAGACCGTCTCTGCGGATGCGTTTGAGTTGCTGCATCTGGTCTGCGCGAAGCGACTGGCTGCGGGTCGGCTCACGGTCATCGATGCCACCAATGTTCGCCGCGAGAGCCGTAAGCCGTTCGTGGAGATGGCGCGGAAGTACCACGTTCAATTGACCGCGGTGGCGTTCAACTTCCCGGCCGATTTCTGCCATGCCCGCAACCAGCAACGTCCCGATCGGACGTTCGGCCCACACGTCACCCGTCGGCAGGTCGATGACTTGAAACGATCGCTCGGCAAACTGGAAGACGAAGGCTTCCGTCGGGTGTTCGTGCTGAACACTGAGGAGGAAGTGAGCGCAGCTGATCTCAAGCGGTATCCGCTGCCGGTGAACAAGCGTGATGATCGAGGCCCGTTCGACATCATCGGCGACGTTCACGGCTGCCTCACCGAACTGCTTGCGCTGTTTGAGAAACTCGGATACACGCTTCAACAAACCG
This sequence comes from Gemmata sp., assembly GCA_035947935.1. Lineage (GTDB taxonomy): Bacteria > Planctomycetota > Planctomycetia > Gemmatales > Gemmataceae > Gemmata. The sequence goes on from DASZJS010000957.1 coordinate 985, forward strand.
AAAGCGGGTGGCAGGTCGAACACCCTGTGGGTCGCAAGCCGGTGTTTGTCGGCGACCTTGGCGACCGCGGCCCGGATACACCTGGCGTCTACCGATTGGTGATGAATCTCCTTCAACGTGGAGCCGGTTATTGCGTCCTTGGTAACCACGATGACAAGTTGCTCCGCTGGTTGAAGGGTGAGCGCGCTGTTGCACTGAACGGGCGAGCCGGGAGCGAGAGCGACCGGAGTTCTGAGCAGGTCAGCACACCCTCCGGGACTCCGCGAGCAGTGAACAAAGTCAAACTCAACTACGGGCTCGAACAGACTGTTGCACAGCTCGCACCGGAGCCCCAAGAGTTTCGCGACCGACTTGAGGAGTTCATTCTGAAGCTACCGAGCCACCTGGTTCTGGATGGTGGGCGATTGGTGGTTGCCCACGCCGGGCTCACAGCCGAGATGCACGGCCGGATATCCGGAAAGGTGCGGGCATTCGCGCTCTATGGCGACACCACTGGAGAAAGCGATGAGTTTGGGCTGCCCGTCCGGCTCAACTGGGCCGCGAACTATCGCGGACGGGCAACAGTCGTTTACGGCCACACTCCAACTCCAACCCTGGAGTGGGTGAATCGGTGTATCTGCATCGATACGGGCTGCGTCTTCGGTGGGGCTCTCACAGCCTTGCGATATCCGGAGCAGGAACTGGTATCGGTCCCAGCTGCCAGAGAGTATGCCGTGCCGAAGCGGCCTTTCTTGCCGAGTGAGTCAACCGTGAGCCAGGAGAGCATCGCAGCGCTCACGTCTCCCGTTCATACAGACACATCAACGCAGCAGCAACAGGCCGATGATCTCCTCGACCTCGCGGACGTGACAGGCCGACGACTCATTGAGACCCGGTTCGCGGGAAAGGTGACTATCCGTGAGGAGAATGCTGCGGCTGCGCTGGAGGTGATGTCCCGATTCGCAGCCGATCCGCACTGGCTCATCTACTTGCCGCCAACAATGTCGCCGGTGGAAGCATCGCCGCTGCCGGATTTCCTCGAACACCCGGCGGAAGCTTTCGATTACTTCCGCCAGGAGGGCATCGACCGCATTGTCTGCGAGCAAAAGCACATGGGCTCGCGGGCAATCGCGATCGTGTGCCGGGATGAAGCGGCTGCGAAGCGACGGTTTGGGGTCAATGGCGAAAGCGGGATCGTCTACACACGCACCGGGCGGCGATTCTTCGATGACCCGGCAACCGAAGCGGGTTTTTTGGGTCTGGTTCGTGATGCCCTGACCCGTGCGGATTGGTGGATGAAGTTCAACACGGACTGGGTTGCGCTGGATGGCGAACTGATGCCGTGGTCGGCCAAGGCCCAAGAGTTACTGCGGCGACAATATGCGGCAACCGGTAGTGCAGCGCGGGCGGCACTGGCAGAGGTTGTTGGTGTGTTATCGCATTCCAACCGTGAGGGAGGGAGTGCAATGTCTCCCGTCGTTGGAGCGATGGCTTCGCCAGGATTGACAGACCTTCGCGCCCGTTTCACGGCCAAGGTCGAGGCAGCAGATCGGTTTGTCGCGGCGTATCGCCAGTATTGCTGGCCAGTGAATTCGCTCGCTGATCTGAAGTTCGCTCCGTTCTTCCTGCTCGCCACCGAGGGGAAGGTCTACTTCGATCACACCCACGACTGGCACATGCGAACGCTGGCGGAGCTGGCGGGTGACTTGCTGCTCGCGACGCCCTTCCGGGTTGTCGATCTCACCGATTCCACCCAGACCGATGCGACAACGCAGTGGTGGCTCGATCTCACCAACTCGGGCGGTGAGGGAATGGTGGTAAAACCCTTCGATGTGCTAACGCGCGGGCGGCGTTTCTTCGTGCAACCGGCGTTGAAAGTTCGGGGACGGGAGTATCTCCGAATCATCTACGGCCCGGATTACCTCATGCCCGAAAATCTGAGCCGATTGAAGCACCGAGCGGTCGGGTCGAAGCGAGGACTCGCCGCGCGCGAATTCGGACTCGGACTGGAGGGACTCGAACGCTTTGTGAATCGAGTGCCTTTGCGGCAGGTCCACGAGTGCACATTTGCGATCCTGGCCCTGGAAAGCGAACCGATCGACCCGAGGCTGTGAGCGGTCCTGACGTGGGGAAGTTCCCAACCTCACCCGAGGAATGAAGTGGTGATCTACTTGCTTACTTTGTGTGTGGCTCTACCCACGCGTGGACAAACTGTCGGCAGTTCGAGTTACTGCTGATTGGTCGCTCTCCTCCATCACTCCATATCCACGGCCACCCCAAACAGCCAGCGGCTGTTACCCCTGCCGTTCTTTACAAGCTCACTCGGGTGGAGGACGATATGTCTTTCGCTGGCCCATTTATGGGAAATCGTGGATCAAAGCGCTGATGTGAGGGTAGTTGAGAGATAGGGCGAGCATGCCCACAAAGGAAAAGGACATGGCGAGCGGGCAGACGAGCGAAATGATTCAGCACCTTCGCAGGACGGTGTGTCTACCAGACTCACCGGGGCGGACCGATGAACAACTGCTGGAGGACTTCATTAGCCACCGTGACGAGGCGGCTGTTGCAGCCCTCATAGGTCGTCACGGTCCCATGGTCTGGGGCGTGTGCTGCCGTCTCCTTCGCAATCACCACGACGCCGAGGATGCTTTTCAAGCGACCTTCCTCGTGTTCGTCCGTAGGGCGGCTTCCATTTCCTCAAGGGAGTTGCTTGCCAACTGGCTTTACGGTGTGGCTCACCAGACGGCTCGCAAGGCGAGGGCCACCATCGCCAAGAAGATTGTTCGGGAGAGGCAGGTTACTGAGATGCCCGAACAAGCTGTGGAAGAACGAGACCTCCGGAACGATCTGCAACCCCTGCTCGACCAGGAGCTGAACCGCCTCCCAGCTTCTTACCGCGTTGTCCTTGTGCTGTGCAATCTGGAGGGCAAGACCCGCAAGGACGCCGCCGAGCAACTCGGTTTACCCGAAGGAACAGTGGGAAGTCGGCTGGCGAGGGGCAGGACCATGTTGGCGAAACGACTTGCCCGCCATGGCCTGATGGCAACGGGCGGGTCACTTTTGGCGGTATTTTCGCTGAGTGCCGCATCAGCCTCTGTCCCGGCCTCCGTGGCGTCTTCGACAATTCAAGTCGCAACCCGGGTGGCGACGGGGCGAGCGACTGGAATGATCTCAACCAACGTCGCCGCTCTAACAGAACGGGTGCTGTGTTCTATGTTGATCGCAAAACTCAAACGTGGATTTCTGGTCCTGCTGGCCATCGGTGCGATTGGCTTCGGCGGAATTCTCTCCCTCTGCCAACTGATCGCTACGGAGGAACCGAAGGGCACTAAAGACCCCACACAGAAATCTGCTCCGCAGGAATCAAAGGGCACTAAAGACCTCACACAGAAGACTGTTCCGCAGGAGACACCGGAGGCAGCCAAGTCGAAACTCCAGGGCACATGGGTGAAAGCGAGTGAGGAATTGGGGGGCAAGCCGGTGGCAAAAGAGGGTATGCGTTCGCAATGGTGGTACATCAACGATGACAAATTGACCATCTACAGCATCGATCTCCGTTCGAGCACGCCGGAGAAAAGTGAGTACTCATACTCACTCGGAACGGACACGAACCCCAAAACCCTTAAGTTTTTCGGAGGTATGCGTGTTGAAGGACCACGCACCAAACCGCCAGAGGATGCTCGAATGATCTACAAGATTGAGGGAGATACTCTCACAGTGGCAATCGGAAAGAAGGAGTTGCCAACAGAGTTTAAGACTCAAGAGGGGAATGGAGTGATTGTGGTCGTTTTCAAACGTGAAGGAAAAGCTGAGGCAAAGAATTGAGAAGGCCGATCTGAGTTCCTTGCACCAAAATGCTTGACCGCTTCCTGGGTGGTCAGGATCAGGCCGAGTACGTTTAGGTTGAACTGCGTGTGGTAGTGTTCCGGTGTGATGGCCTCCAATGGGGCAAAGTTATAAATGCCCGCGTTGTTCACCAGCACATCGAGTTTCCCGAATGCCTTCTTCGTCTCAGCGAACAGTTTCTTGATGTCCTCTGGCTTGGCCACGTCCGCTTGCACGGCGACAGCCTTCCCACCCTTCGCGGCGATGTCGGCAACAACCTTGTCGGCTCCCGATTTACTGGAGGCATAGTTCACCACCACCGATGCACCTTCGGCTGCGAGCTGCTTGGCGATCTCCGCCCCAATTCCCTTCGATGCGCCAGTGACTACAGCAACCTTGCCATTGAGTTTCTTCGACATGACTGTCTCCTGTGTTGGGTAGTTGCGAATTGCAACTGCTTGGGTATACTGGAGGAGTGGTTGCATCTTGCAACCGATTCAAAAAGTTTCTTCTTTCCTCTACCTTAAGCGGGAAGGCAGGTCATGAAAGATAACTGTTTGGAAAATGAAAGTTGCCAGGTTGCCAAGTCATTGGAAGCCGCGGGGATTCGTGGTCGCTCTTGATCGTGACAGATGCGTTCTTTGGGAAGCGTCGGTTCGGTGATTTTCTGAAAAGTCTCGGGATCGCCCGGAACATCCTTGCGATGCGACTGAAGTAGCTTGTGAAGCACGGGTCTTGGAACAGGTTCCGGCTTCAGACGGTAACACTTCTCAGGAGTATGTACTCGCGGAAAAGGCACGGGACTCTATCTCGTGGTCATTGCCCTGCGCCAGTGGCTCTGGGCCGCATGATGGAAGAGCACAAACCGTGCTGATGGACCGAAGAAGGGTAAGCCAATCCGGTCACTGGAGCTGTCTGCCAAGGATGGTCGTATACCGGGACCGAATGATGTCCGACTGCTTAGCAGAAAACGGAACCGAGGATTTTTGAAGTTCTCCCTAAAATGACGTCAACCAAACAGGAATGGCCAAAGACCCCCTGTGGATAGACCGACCCGGACCAACCCATAATCTTGCGAACAATTCACACTGGAGGCCGAAGACCATGAGACGTATCATCGCTGCCCTTCTCGCGTTGATTGGTTCTCCGCTCTTCGCGGCGGAACCTCAAACCCACCGCAACATTCCCTATGCCGACACGAAGAACGAAAAGCAGACGCTCGATGTTTACGCCCCGGCCGAGGGCAAGGATCATCCGGTTATCTTCTGGATTCACGGAGGCGGGTGGCAAGGTGGCGACAAGACGGAGGTCCACAAAAAACCGCAGGCGTTCGTGGATAAGGGTTATGTCTTCATTTCTATCAATTACCGACTTCTTCCCACCGCGACGATCAAAGAAATGGGCGGAGATGTGGGGAAGGCGATTCGCTGGACCCACGATCATGCCAAAGACTACGGCGGCGATCCCAATACGATATTCGTTACAGGCCATTCCGCCGGAGCCCAACTCGCTGCACTGGTATGTACGGACGAAAGATATTTGAAGGCCGAGAAGTTATCGCTCTCACTCATCAAGGGCTGCATTCCGGTGGATGGCGATACTTATGATGTGCCGCTCCAGATCCAGACCGTGGAGCAAAAGCGAGGCGATAGATACATGCAGAAATTCGGCAATGCCGAAAGCCAGAAGGATTTGTCGCCGGTTACACATGTGGCGAAGGACAAGAACATCCCGCCGTTTATCATTCTTCATGTTGCCGATCACCCCGAAACCAAATTGCAGTCCCAACGACTGGCCAAAGCCCTGAAGGAAGCAGGAGTGTCGGCCCAAGCCTATCCCGCCGAAGGGAAGACACACGACACGATCAATTCCGAGTTAGGGTTGCCCAACGACAAGCCAACCCAGGCGATGTTTGAGTTCCTGGATGGGCTGCTGAAGAAGTGATGGGAGGCGCATCCCGCAGGTTTTCGACAGCAAAAAGGGAGCACACGCAACAGAAATCCTGAGCGTCTTCTGACGGCCGGCAGAGGATGCCTGGCGCTATCCTATTTTGCCCAACTGTTTCATGCGACTGAGCGGTAACTCTTGGGTGAATCCATACATGCGCAACGCCCGTCCTTTCCGTCATCTCCAACCACCCACTTTCGCCACTCTTCCCCAAACTCCCCAATTTATCGTTGACGGAGCTGCTCACCCCCCATACCATCCACTCCGCGAGTTACCCAAACCCCGTATCTTTTGTTGATTACCGGGGCTTCCACATCCGTAACCTGTGCATATCCCGAACGCTTTGGGGCGAGTCGGGTGGCAGTTTTGCCCACAGGTGGGATTCACAACCTGTTGGAGTATCGCAATGTACGGAATGGTATTGATGGCGGCCATGACCGGAGCCGGGGACACGACGAGCTTCGGGGACAAGGGCTGCGGTTGCACTGGCAGCACAGTCTATGCCGGTTGCAGCGGCAGTCATCACCACCTGTTTGGCGGTGGTGGTTGCCACGGCGGGATCTTAGGCCTTCGACACAGCCACGGCTGTCATGGTAGTGCCTACGCTGGCTGCCATGGTTCTGTCCCAGCCCCAGTGGTCGTGGCAGCTCTAGTAGTTGCCCCGGCCCCAGTGGTTGCGGCGGCCCCGGCTTGCTGCCCGGCCCCGACTTGCTGCCCGGCCCCGGCGAAGAAGCACCACTGTGGGCTTGGCGGTGGCTTGTTCAAGCACAAGCACAAGCAGTGCTGCGCGGCCCCGGCCCCGTGCGCTGCCCCGTGTGGCCCAGCAGTCGTTGTGCCGGCCACAACGGTTCCCACGCCGATGGACAAGAAGCCAGTCGATAAAAAGCCCGCAGGCGATTGACCTGAAAGGTACGTTGAAGGTGCCGATGACCTCATCGTGACGGGAGCCTACTGGCTCCCGTTCTTCTTTTGTGGAGGCGCGTGTAGAATTACTCAAGGATTATAAATCCAACCTTGAGGTAACTGGCGGATGGCTGGGCCTTTGATTCGCCCAAAAGTCGCGGAACTCGTATTCCGGCTCTACGATCGCCCCTTGCACCCAGAACTATTTGAGGTGCTGAGCTGTCGTGCGGTCGCACGCGATGGATACAAGCTCTTCGTCCGCCTCACGCGAACCGGGCACGTCCTGGCCTGGACCGATGGCCGGGTTCATCTTGAGGAGATCATCGCGACCGGGGAAATGGAATTACCGGAATTCGGACAGCGAGTGGGACATGACTTCGATGCCGGGCGAAACGCTCGATGCACATTGGCGGGTGGGGTTCGCTATCACGTCAGTTCGCATTTGGAACAACTGCCGTTGGAGCAGTTTCTGCACGTTCACGAGGAACTTGCGGCAGATGGTGAGAAGAAGGGTCTGGTGTTCCACTGTAAGACCGGGAACCGGCTCGGACCTTCGCCGCTGGGAGTGGTGATCGTGCAGACGGTCTCTGATGGTCTCAGTGCCACCGCGTTTCACACTTTCCCCGACGAACTCGCCATCATCAAAACGCAGTCGCTCATTGAGTGGTAGTGTTCAGCTTCGCAGGGTTCGGCTCCGCAGTGTTCAGTTTTCAGTGTTCAGTTAAGACATTCAGGTACCGCATGCGAAGTTTCAATGTCTTTGCTGAAAACTGAACACTGCGGA
>DASZJS010000958.1:0-3144 GCA_035947935.1 Gemmata sp.
AGTATTTCGACCGGTTCAATCCGCGGGAGAAAGCGATGGAGCGCGCGCGTGAGGCCGCCTGGCGGGCCGTTAAGATTGATCCCGCCTGCCAGATGGGCTGGAAAGAACTCGCGGCTGTGCACTTCTTTAGTCGCGATTTCACCGCGTTTCGCGAGACTGCGGAACGGGCCATGTCGCTCAATCCGCGGGACGGCACCACCTTGGCTTATATGGCGATCATGATTGCGTTCTCCGGCGATTGGGAGCGCGGCGTGGCTCTGGCGCAAAGAGCTATTGAACTCAATCGACATCATCCCGGCTGGTATCACCTCGTCTTGTTTCACCATCACTATCGCAAACGTGATTACGAGGTAGCCTTGCAAACCGCCAAGAAGATCAACATGCCGGAGTTCCATTGGAGTCACCTGACAGCTGCGGCCGCGTGCGGCATGCTGGACCGCCATGAGGAAGCTCGCACGGCCATTGAGTCTCTGCGCAAATACAACCCAACGTTTCTCAACCTTGAAAACGTCCGTGAGGATATAGGGATGTGGGATCCGGACAAAGATGAGGTGGAACAGTTCTTGCAGGGATTGCAAAAGGCCGGCCTGAAGTATGGCTCGGCGGATTCTGGGCGTCGGAGATCGAGCCCAAACTGAAAAGCAACCCTACGGCCAGGTGAAGCATGCGAGTTGACAAAGACTCTGGCGCGGCCGGCGCCGAGGAAAGGCTTCTGGGTCGCCGTGCTGCCATTCAAGTACACCGGAGGTAGTGCCAACCTCAGGCCTTGGCCGAAGGCTAACCGAGGAGATCGCCACCGGACTGTCGCCTTCTCAAACCTTTGTGATTGCCCCTGGGGCTCGACCCCGCGGATGGTGGGCGACAAGGCGGGAGCCATACTTAGCCGGGTCCTGTCGGGTGACGCGGATTGCGTTACCCCCGGCTGAACTCGCCGCGGCCATCGTCTTGCAAAGACAGGGGAGGATTGTCATTATGGAGGCATGCAAACTGTTTTCGAGGCGGCGGGTGGGGACGACGGCCTGCGCCGTCTTGCGGGCGCCTGGCATCGTCGGGTGATGGCCGACAACGTGGTCGGCCATGCGTTCAGCCACGGCTTCCACCCCCAGCATGTCGAGCGGCTCGCCGCTTACTGGGCCGAGGCACTCGGTGGCCCCAGCACGTATTCCGACTCCTATGGTGACGAGACCACCGTCGTCAAGATGCACAGCGGCAACGGGGAACACGACGAAATGGATCGACGTGCGATTGCTTGCTTCGACCAGGCTCTTGCAGATGTCGGACTAGCCGACGACGTTGCGCTGCGACAAGTGCTGCACGACTACTTCACTTGGGCGACCACGAAAACGATGTCCCGCTACCACCAATCCGCCGATGATGTGCCTAATGGCCTCAGCATCCCACACTGGTCCTGGGACGGACTCCAGGTGTAGGACTCCACGGCTGACCTGCACCAGAGCAACTGGATAGTTTGCAACCTCTGCGTCGGCAAGCGCGATGCGAACTCCTGCAGGGAGTTACCCGCATCCTGCCGTGAAGGTAGTTGACCAGATTCCTTCGATCGGTCCGATTCGGGCTGACTTGCTGGTGTCCTTGCTACAGACAGCCCACCGTTTCCGAACCAAGCGGCAGCTCTGGGCCTACAGCGGTTTCGCAGTCGAGACTCATGACAGCGGCGAGTACCGCTACGTGCGAGGCAAACTGCAACGCAACCGTGAGCGCATCACCGTGCGTGGTCTGAATGACCACAATCAGGATGGGAAGAATCTTTTCAAAAGTGCTGCTATCTGTGCCAGCTCCCGTCCTGGTCCTCGGCACGACTTCTATGGGGCTCGGGTGGAGAAGGGGATGCGGCCGACGATGACGCGTCTGACACGGGCACGCAAGATAGCCACGATCACCTTAACGATGTGGAAGAAAGGCAAGCCGCTTGAGCCTCTCCGGGGAAGAAGGCTCTCCGTCCCTGAAATTCTCTCCGGCAGTGGTCGGTCGCGTCGGGAGATGGTCGGTTCGAGGGTGAGTATCCGTCAATGAGATCGGCCCCCCGTGCTTTGGCACCGAGTCACCAATTACACGTTATGCCCCTCGGATAACCAGACATAGCCATAGGCCACGCGCCTCGGATAGAACCATGGTGTGCGCTGAGCAGCGCGTTGATCAGGAGGGTTGAAGTCCCTCTGGTGCTCGGATGAGGAGCGCCGTATCCAAAAGCGGGGTTGAAAGCCTGGCTGGCCGCAGGTATGGAGACGTCTAAACGGGCACGAAGACGAAAGTCAGCCAAGACAGACCTGAAGCCACCACTTGCAGTTTCCGGAGGGCAGGGTGTCCATCGCGAGATGGAATCTGAAGGGCATGAGGAGAAGTTCCGGGCCGTAATCAATGGGGTCACCCAGCGATGAACCGGTCGGCCAAAGGTGGGTTCGGTCGAGCCCGCACCATGAGGGCGAAGGCGTTCTCATTCCCCCACCGTACCAAAGTGATTGCGGACGGCACGGAACGGAAGAACAGCGCGTGACCTCAGGAGGACTGACAGAGGCTCTGGGTGGCACCAGAGTAAGCGGACCTATAAGCACAAGCGAAGGGGCGAGCGATGCTCTGCCAGTAGACGGACGGCTGTGTAGTACCAACAACCCCAGTGAAAGCTGTGGGACCGAGCAATCGGCGATCGGAAGTGGATCGGGGAAGGCAGCCGGCGAAGACGGTTGGGAAGAGAGAGGAAGCCAGATGAGTAACGGCGAGAAGGTGGATCAGTTCCATGAGTGAAATACCCGTACATTTTCGCCCGAGGAGACGGGCGGACTGGATCAACCCGACAGGAGCCCAGAAGGTCCACTCATGAGTGGATAAGGTGTACAAGCGGAAGAACCTGGAGATGGCCTGGGAAAAAGTGAAAGCGAACCGAGGCAGTGGAGGTGTGGATGGGCAGACTCTGGAGACTTTCGAAGCGCAACTGGAGCAACCGTTGGAACGGTTGCATCGAGAGCTGGGTGTGCGGCTAAATCCGCAGAAGACGCGGATTGTGCACATTCAGCAGGGATTTGATTTTCTGGGATACCGAATGGTGCGAACCAGCGGGAAGAGCAAGATTCCCCGCGGCATGATTCAGCGATGGAACCCAAAAGGGCTGATCGCATATCCCACACGCAA
>DASZJS010000959.1:0-3643 GCA_035947935.1 Gemmata sp.
ATCATCTGGGCTCGCGAATTGGAAAAGTCTGGCGTTCACGTTGTGTTCGGTTTTGTCGGGCTCAAAACGCACTGCAAGGTGGCGCTGGTGGTTCGCCGCGATGAAGACAACACGATTCGCCGCTACGTCCACCTCGCCACCGGGAATTACAACCCGCAGACCGCCCGCATCTACACCGATCTCGGTTTGTTTACCTGCAACTCCGAGTTCGCGGACGACGTATCCGCTCTCTTCAACTATCTGACCGGCTATGCCGAGTTGCCTCAGTGGAGAAAACTTCTGGTTGCACCTTCCCGTCTCCAGACTGTGATGATCGAGAAGATCGAGCGGGAAGCAACGAATCAAAAGGCAGGCAAGCCCGCCCGATTGCTGGTGAAGGTGAACGGCATCCTGGAACCGGCGGTTGTGAAAGCACTCTACCGGGCCAGCCAGGCGGGGGTGAAAATCGACATGGCCTGCCGGGGCATCTGCTCACTACGTCCCGGCATTCCGGGTGTGAGCGAGAATATCCGCGTGATCTCCGTTGTGGATCGATTTCTCGAACACAGTCGGATCTTTTACTTTGAGAACGGCGGCAACCCGGAAGTGTATGTGGGGAGTGCGGACTGGATGGACCGGAATTTGAGTCGCCGGGTGGAGGTGGTGTTTCCCGTCGAGCAGACGGACCTGAAGCAGCGGGTGATTGAAATTCTCAAGATCACCTTGGCGGACAATATGAAGGCCCGGGAGTTGTTGCCGGATGGAACGTATCAGCGTGTAAAACCCGCCGAAGGGATGCCCGCGCTCCGTAGTCAGCTACGGTTCCTGGAACTGGCAGCGGATACCGGAACACGTCCCGTTGCCACGCCCGCCGATCCACCTCCTACACCGAGTCCCCGGGTCGTGAAACGACCCCAGCGAGACAAACCTCGCCGAACGCCGTGACCTTACGCAAAAACGAATATCAATCGTGTTTCCAGAAGTTGCCACGCCGAGTTCTTGAAAGTGACCCTGATGGCATCACTCTCAAGAACCCGGCGTGGCAACTTCTGGGACGGACAACTTATCAGTTCCCAGAGTCGATACTCGGGAAGCCGGAATCCGACATCTTCTCGACTGGTTTGTCGGATCCGTCGCTCTTACTCTTCGGGACCGGATCGGACCCCTTATCCTTCGATACCGGAACACTCGGTGCCGGGGTCGTGGGGTAAGGTGGTGTCGGCCCACCGATCGGGTAATCGGACGGGTTGTAGCCGCAGTCAGTCTTCCCGGCGATATGGTGACAGCCGAGCCCAGCGGCCAATCCGCCGAGGAGGGCGACCAGTGCGATCTTTCGGCGCATGACCGGAACCATCCGTGGCTGGTGATAATGAAAACCCGTGGCCGCCGCCGGGCCGGGTACCGCAGAGCGGCCCCGAACCCGGCGGCAGCGCGGGAGGGTGAGACGCACCGGCGGCCCGCCTCCTTGCGCGAACCACCGACGGTCAGATGGGCTTCGGCTCCTGCCTCTTCCCACCCGACGCCAATTACATCGACCCCCCGGGTTTGCCGGGTTCACTCGTTTTCGCGAACTAATGGATTTGCCGCATCGGGCCAATCGCAGTAGATCGTGGGGAAGCCCGGATCGCATTGATGATTTGCGGTTTGCGAGTGATGCAGAGGTAATGTGAGGGATACTTAAACTTATAAGGTTAAAACCCGCTTACTGTGGCCGAGTTCAACAGTTACAGCTTTGCACCTTTGCTTTTTGGTAGACTTCTCCCCAACTACCCATTACCCTCCTAGCGGATTCACCTCTCGCACTTTAGCAGGAGTAAATCATGTCGAAGAAGTTGTGCGCATCTATTGCGCTGTTGGCCGTGGTGATAGGGGCCTGCTTGGGGGACGACCCACCGAAACCAGGGGTCGTACCGACAACCGACGACTTGGCTAAAAACCTCGTCACCAAAGTGGCCCGTGTCAAGCAAGGCGACGTCGTCCTAATCAGCGGTAAAGCCACTGACGCCTCTCTGCTCGATAGCTTGTACATCGAGTGCAATAAGGTTGGGGCCGAGGGACTGGTCTCTCTCAACCTGAGCGACGCGGCCTATCGCCGACTGTACACCGAGGTGCCGGCCAAGTTCGACAAGAAGCGGGACACAATGATGGAACAACTCGCGGAATTGGTGACCGTCACGTTCAGCATGGAAAATTCCGACTCGACCGTGAACGCCGATCTGCCGCAGGAGCGAGTTCAGGCACGTTTGGAGGCCTCCATGCCGGTTTTGGAGAAGATGCTCAAACGGAACGTCCGGCAGGTGTTCATCGGAAACGGGCTGTACCCAACCGACAGCCGCGCGAAGGAATTGGGAATGACAAAGGACGAACTAGCTTCAATGTTTCAAAGCGGGTTGGCGGTGGACTCTGGGGCCGTCGCGGCCACCGGCGCGATACTGAAGGAGAAGTTGGAAGCCGGGAAACAGGTGCGGATCATCTGCCCCAATGGCACGGACTTGACACTTGGGGTGGCCAAGAGGACGGTCTCTGTCACCGATGGCGTTATTTCGGACGAGAAATTGAAGGCTGGCGGCTCGGCGTGTCAGGTGTGGCTACCAGCTGGTGAAGCCTATCTCGTACCGGTCGCGGGTAGCGCCACCGGCACGGTGGTCATAAAGCAGTCGTTGTGGGAGGGAAAGGAGATCAACGACCTGAAAATTACGTTCAAGAATGGCAGGATTGAGGAAATGTCCGCCAAACCTGGACCCGGTTTCGATCGCCTCCAAGAGGCATACAAGGTGGCCGGTCCCCGAAAGGACGAACTGGGCGCGTTGGACATCGGATTGAATCCAAACGTGAGACTTCCCGCGAAGTGCAAGGACGGAGCATTCATGGCCGCTGGCATGGTAACTGTTACCACGGGCACGAACACGTGGGCCGGCGGAGATAACAAGTGCCCCTTCGGACGCGCCCTATTCATCCAAAATGCGACCCTGACGGTGGATGGCATAGAACTGGTTAAGGGTGGCGTTCTGAATGTGAAGTAGTATCAACAGACGGCATGAGACCGCGGTATTCACAAGGAGATTAGGGAACGAATGGACGCGATCATCCTGGCAGCAGGCAGAGGCACCCGCCTTCAGCCGCACACCAATACGATTCCCAAACCACTTCTCCAGGTGCAGGGGCGGCCGATCCTCGACTGGATCATCGGGGCGCTGCCCCCCATCGATCGGCTGGTGGTCGTGGTGAACTACCTGGCCGAACAGATTGAACACTATCTCCAGAATCAGACGCACATCCGAAACTGGGTGACGGTTCGTCAGGCCGTGCCGCGAGGAACCGGGGATGCCCTGATGAGTTGCAAAAGCGCGGTCTCCGCGATGGAGCGGGTGATGGTTCTGAACGGAGACGACCTGATCGGTCGCGCGGACCTTGCGAAACTGGCCCAAGTCCCAATGGGGATTCTCGCCCACCCCGTGCAAACACCCGAGAGCTTTGGAGTCATCTTCCGTAACCCGGATGGGACAATGAAAGAGGTTGTTGAAAAGCCGAAGGGACTACCAGCTCCTCAACTGGCGAACATCGGCGGTTACATGTTTCCCGGAGATGTGTTTAACCTGACTCTCCCACTTTCGCCCCGCAACGAGTACGAGATCACCGATGCGGTCAGCCAGCTTGCTGCACG
>DASZJS010000960.1:0-5327 GCA_035947935.1 Gemmata sp.
CATCGCGCAAGTGGCTCTTCACACACGATTTTTATCAGAGCAAGAAGGGCGACGGGCCGATCAGAGGTTATGATCCCGGGGGAGCAGTGCTGCAACTTCCCAATCTGCCGCCGCGCTGGGTGGGTGATCACTTCTTTGTCCAATTTGACACACCAGTGCAAGGAAATTACACGGTTCGATTACGGGCCACACCGCGGAATCTGGCTGTGCGTCCCAAGTATATTCCACACTTTGCCTATCGATTGAATACCGAACTGGTTCATCAGGGCGACGTCGCGATCCAGGATGATGTCCCAATGCAGCAAGAGTTCGTCATGTCCGTCGAAAAGGGATCGATCGACATCGATTTCCGCTGGGCCAATGGCTTTCCAAACAACAATAATTTGAGGGCACAGCAGTTCAAATTCCCAGAGTGGACTCCGAATGAGGCTAACAATCGATCAGGCCCTTGGAATTATCTGAAATATGAATGGACTCCCGCCAACGCAAAAGATCCCAAGATTCCTTATCCTTTTCCCTACTTTGAGAACTTCACTCTGGAAGTGGAAGGGCCGCTTTATGCTGAAGGTTGGCCAGCCTCGCGTTTCCAGCGGGAAAATGCCAAGGCAATCGCGTCCAGGGATACGCGTCGTATTGGCCAGTGGCTGCTCCCGAAACTGTTCCGCAGGCCCGCGAAGGATCAGGAGATCGCCGACTTCGTGGCCTATGTTGGGAGATCGGACAAAGCTCTTGCTGAGATCAAGCCCCAGACCTTGCCTCCGGATCGCCGCTACATCGAGTCGCTGCGCATGGGCATGCAGCGGGAGTTGGTATCGCCGCACTTTCTGTTTATGGTTGAGCCTGGAGCTATCGGGCGTCCCCTCACCGATCACGAGCTGGCCACGCGTTTGTCCTATTTCCTGTGGTGTACTTCCCCAGACGATGAACTGACGAAGTTGGCCAACGAAGGAAAATTGCGGCCTGCTCTGTCTGCTCAAGTCAAGCGAATGCTGGTCGATTCTCGCAGCGCAGCCTTCCTCGATCGTTTCACAATGGAATGGCTGGGGCTGGCAAAGCTCTCCTCTTCCATGCCCGAACCGACTGTTTTTACACGCTTTGATGAGCAGTTACGCACCGCCATGTTCGATGAGCCGCGAGCGCAACTCGGCTATCTCTTGAGAGAGAATCAATCGCTCAACGAGCTGCTCGATGCACCGTACACTTTCCTGAACGATCAATTGGCCGATCTCTATCATTTGCCGTCTCTCTGGTCTATGTTCCCTGTGAAGAGAAATGGGTTTGAGCCAGTCTCGGGCGGTGACATTCGTAAGGTCATGCTCCCAGACGGCGAACGTGGAGGTCTCGTGACACAGGCGGTGTTTCTTTCGCTCACGAGTGAGAATACTCGCACGTCGCCGGTGAGACGTGGTGTGTGGATCCTCGAGAAAATCTTCAATCGCACCCCGCCACCGCCGCCGCCGAATGTGACTGGCATCATTCCCGATGCCTCCAGGGGAGGATCGGCGGTGGAGCGATTGAAGCTGCACCGTGACTTGCCGAATTGCGCGGGCTGCCATCAGAAGATCGATCCTCTTGGCCAGGCGCTGGAGAATTTTGATGCCATCGGTGAATGGCGCGACAGGGAGCCGACCTGGATCGATCCTGCCAACCCAGGTTCCAGCGCGGAAGCATTGCGCAAGAAGTTGAGACTGAACGCTTACCAACCATTACCCACGTATCCGATCGACACCTCGTTCAGCATGGGGGAAATCAACGGTCGAGGCGTGGAAGCTCTCAAGAAGTATCTCGTTGCCAACAAGGATCGCTTTGCACGAGGATTCACCGAGAAACTTGCGACTTACGCTCTTGGCCGCAAGCTTCTGCTGACGGATGAACCCGAACTTGCGGCGATTCGCAGTGCCGCGATCAAGGATGATCTCCGCTTTCAGACGTTAATTCTTTCGCTTGTGCAGAGCAAGATGTTTCAGTCGCATTGAACTGATTGCAATGGGATGATTAACAGATGAAAACTCGTATCACTCGTCGGCACGCATTGAGAAGCATCGGCACGATGGTGTCGCTGCCATTCCTGGAGTGTATGTTACCGACTGGTCTGCGCGCTGCGGCCGCCGCCAAGCCGCCTGTGCGTCTTGTTTGGTTGTACGTTGGCAGCGGCATGTTCATGCCGACTTACAAGCCTTCAGCCCCCGGTCGCGACTGGACCAAGTCCGCAACACTGCCGACGGATACAGGATTCAATTACAAGGTTGCGGATGAGCTCAAGCCATTGAGTACACTTGAACCGCTGATCCCGTTCAAGGATGACATCAGTATCCTCAGTGGCCTGTTTCATACGGGTGCATTCAAACGTAATTCCGTTGCTATTCGCCACGGGCAGGATCCTGCCTGCCACCTCACTGGGGTGGACCTTGGTCGCGTTCCGGGTGTTGCCATACGCAACAGCATTTCCATCGATCAAGCAGCAGCCCGCCATCTCGGCGAAAAGACGCCAATCCCGTCGCTGTCGATGACTTTTGACCGTAACCTGACGATCAGTTACTCCGACACCGGAGCACCCATCCCGGCTGACTCGAACCCCTGGGAAATCTTCCAAAAACTCTTTGCTGGCCCCACCGCAGCCGACAAGGCCATGGCAAAAAACCGTTTTCAGCAGAACAAAAGTATGCTCGATGACGTGCTAAAAGAGACTAAAAAGCTTCACGATACCCTTGGCACGAGCGACAGGGAACGCTTCGACGAATACCTGACCCAACTCCGCGAGATCGAGCGCCGTTCCGAAAATGCCCTGAAATGGTCTGATGTTCCACGGCCCAAGACCCCTGAAGGAGTCAAAACACCGCCCAAGGATACATCCGGCATGCCGATAGTTGACAGGATTCACCTGCTTCTGGACATCATCGTTCTGGCCCTTCAAACTGACCAGACGCGCGTCGCCACTGCAGCACTGGGTTACATGGGAGATGTGTATCGGGAACTCGGCTTCAAAGATGGTTATCACGGTTACACACACGCGAACAACGAGCCCGGAGGGCAGAAAGCGATGGCTGCCATCGACCGGGCTCGTGTCGGACACATGGCCTATTTCCTGGGAAAAATGAAGTCTGTCAAGGAAGTTGACGGTTCCACACTACTCGACAACACGCTCGTTCATTTCGGCGGCGGCATGGGAACGTGGCACGAATCGACCGATCTGCCGAACGTCATCGCAGGCCACGGGGGCGGGAAGTTCAAGTTGGGCGAACATCTCGTGTTCAAGCAGGAACCGCTTGCGAATCTGTATGTCACGATGCTACAGGCAGCAGGAGTACCGCAAAAGAACTTTGCAGATAGCACGGGAGCGCTTGGAATCTCGTAAGGGCCCCCGAACCGCACGATGAGCCGGTCTATGCAAACATTTTGACCGGTGCGAACGATCCGCCAAGCCCCTCGACCGGGAGGTTGAGCCAGTCGGATAGGATCGCCGCATATACCCGACGGAAGTCGGTCGTCATTTTCGGCTCCCCCGCAGTCAGTTCCGTCAGGCTCGGCGCAGTGCCGTAAACGCCGCCCTTTACTCCCGGGCCGGCCAGGAACACACTTCCTGCCGTGCCGTGGTCAGTTCCAAACGACCCATTCTCCTTGATTGTTCGCCCGAACTCACTGAACGTGAGCAGTGTGACCCGGTCGGCTGCTTTAGCTGTAGTCAGGTCTGCGAAGAATGCGGCCACTGCCACGGCAAACTCAGAGAGCAAGTTGGAATGGGTGAACTGCTGTTGGGCGTGCGTGTCGAACCCACCCTGGGCGGTGTAATACACACGGGCGGCTGATCCTGCCTTGAGCATCCGAGCGATGAGTTGCAACTTCTGGCCGAGCCCTGTCGTTGGGTAGACGATGTCGGAATTGTTGCGGGTCATCGCGGCAATCTTCTCCGCCCCTGCGGTAGCATCCACAGCCTGTCGGCGCACGAAGCCGAGTAGGTCATCACTCGGAGGAACAGGGCAGATCGCGGCCTTGGTCGCCACTGTGTCGGTGAGGAGCAGATCCTCCGCGCGAGTGAGTGATACAACAGCGCTTCGACGACCGCGGACGGCCTGCGGTGTTTCGTTGCTCACCACACACGACTCCCCACCGCCTGCATCAAGCGCGCGGCCGAGCCAGCCGTAGGATGTCCGGGTCTCTTCCACATCAAATCGGGCCGTGTGCCAGATCGCCATGCTCTCAAAGTGTGAGCGGTTCGGGTTCGGGTAGCCGACCCCCGGTACGACTGCAAGGCGGCCACCCTCCCATAGCTTGTCCAGCGCCTTGAGTGATGGGTGCAAGCCGAGCGAATCGTTCAACTTCACCAACTGCTTCGGGTCGAGCTTCAGCTTTGGGCGGAGCTTGGCGTACTCCGGGTCTGCAAAGGGTATGACGGTGTTGAGCGCATCGTTCCCTCCGTCGAGTTGCACGACGACGAGTACGCGGGCATCTGCCTTCGGCCCCGCAGCGTATGCTGTCCGCGCCAGGAACGACGGAATCGTCGGCGCGAGCGCCATCAGCGGTATGGACTTCAATAAAGAGCGGCGTGTGAGCATGGGAAGAACTCCAAAACCCTCCCATCGGAGGGGTATAGGGGTAAAATCAGCCCAACAGAGCTTCGGGCGACGACAAGAGAGCGGTCACGAGCTGTCGGTCCTCGAGTGGAGTGAGGCGTGTGGTCGTGTCGGCAGTTGGATCGGTGCCGAAGAGCAATCGGTGGTGGTACACCAGCACGTCAGCATGGGTGGCACCCAAGCCACCCGCCTTAGCGGCTGCGACGGGATCGTAAGCATCCGGGCGGCCCGCGTTCGGTCCCTCAACGAGTGCGGCGGCGTAGTTTGCACGGGCCACGAGTGCGCGGGAGGTGACCCACGAGCGACCACCCGGCCAACCGCCGACGTTTGGCGGATCAAAGAGGTCATGGCCCATACGTGCCGACCAGTCGGCCAGCGCCAGCGTACTCGGTGCCGGGTCGAACAGGCCCAGCGATCGTACTGCACCGGCGACGAACTCGGCAGGTGCGGTCACGCGCGAACGGATGTTCTCTTCTGTGAAGAACAGTCGCGAGCGAAGTACAGTTCCAACAGCCCAGGCGATGTCGAGGTCGCGTTCGCGCAGTCCGCTTGCCAGTTCCTTCGCGGCGTCAGGTGGGCAGGCCTTTTCGCCAAAGAACGCCTTCACGAGCTTCGCTGCGAGCCGCTCGGCCGTCGCAGGTTGCTTGAGTAGCTCGTCCACAAGGTCGGTACCGGTCCACTTCCCGGTCTTGCCGAACAGGGTCTTCTCGCCCTCATCGTGCCGAACCGTGTTCTCGATGAACTTATCTTCCTCGA
>DASZJS010000961.1:0-4196 GCA_035947935.1 Gemmata sp.
CACCATGCCATAACCGGCGAGGATGGACGTTGACCCCATGCTCCCCGAGGGTTTCTGCCAACTCGATTCGCAGAGGCGCAAGATCAATGCGACACAGGCAAACGGCAGCCCCAGCATCATTGGCAAGAACAGCAGTGCCCATGCCGAGCCCATCGTCGCCCCTCGCGTTGCAAGGCCTCCGCAAATACATCGCTTTATTGGCCTGTTTGTAGCGGAGACCGCTACTCTCACAACCGCAACAAGATGGCTCGCATAACACGGACCTTCCGTGATGCCGACGCTCTCCATCGCACTCCACGGCGCTCCGTTGAAATCCTCTGGGCTGTGAGGTTTGAATGCTTCAGCCTGAAAGGTTGGGATAACGTAGCCCGGCAACACCCTGGGTTTGATGGATTTTTGAATATTCCCGACTGACTGGCGATTTTTTCTTCCAATCTGCTGCCTGGTGTCAACTATATGGGGGTGACTGGTCCGAACCGCGCTTCACGCGGACCAAGCTCCCTCCATAACCTCACAGGTGTTGCAATCCATGGCCGTGGATACCGACATCGGAGCGAATTCGTCTGCGCAACAGACGAACGAGCCCTGTGACCGAATTCCGGAGAAGAGTACGCTCTTCCTCCCGCTCTTTATCCGGTTCGAGCGGCGAATCTACGCCTACATCTTCACTCTCCTGCCCCGACGTGCTGATGCCGATGACCTTCTCCAGGAGACCAGTCTGGTCATGTGGGACAAGTTCGATGCGGCCAGCCCACCAAACGACTTCCTCGCATGGGGACGCCGCATCGCCTATCACAAAGTACTCGATTACTACAAGAAATCCCGGCGGTCGCACGCCCGGCTTAGTCAGCTCTTTCTGAACCGGATCTCCGAGACAGCCGCTGAGCCGAGTCTTGTCCCGCAACTGGAGGATCGCCGCGAGGCTTTGGCTGTGTGCGTCGAGAAGCTCTCGCCGCGAGCGCGCGATCTTCTTACTTACCGTTTCGTTGAAGGGGCCACGACACAGACCACTGCGGAACTGGTCGGCAAATCGGTGGAATCTGTGTACAAGGCCCTCGCGAAACTCCGCCTATCGCTATTCGAGTGCGTCCAAAAGATGATCGCCCAGAAGGACCGAGCATGACCCCCCAATCCCTCGTTCTGGCCGAACTGCAACCACTCCTCGATGCCCTGTGTGAGGAGTCGATCTCGCCCGAACAGTTGGCGCGGCTGGAGGAGTTGGTCCTCGCTCATCCCGAGGCCGAACAGCACTACATCCGGTTCATGAGCTTCCATGCCGACCTGATTGGTGCCATCGCTGGACTGCCCGAGCGACCGCTGCCGGACGCCCCTAAGGTTAATCCCAAGGAGGATCAACCACCTCTCCCATCTGAGGAGCCGGCACTGCCAACTCAAAACGGAAGTCTGGCGACTTCCGCTGCGGCTCAAAACGCGAAAGCCACCATCCCGCCCAAAGCTCCCGTCGAAGGACCACCGAGCAATTCCGTGACTTACCCATCCACTCGACACGATGAGATCAAGCGAGCCGATGAACCGCGATCGAAGAAGCCAAGCAAATGGGCCTTCATCGGGCCAATATTGCCGATCGTCCTCATCTTTGGCTCCGTGTTCGCCTATCAGTTCATCAGTTGGGCGATCGTTTACCGCGAGGTGGCGGCAAGTCAACGTGTACTCGATGCAAGCCGGGAGCAACTCGCCAAGACGCAGGCGGAGCGAGATGCCACCCAGAGTGAACACCGGAAGGAACTCGATACCGCGATCGCCGCGGAGCAGAAGCTCGCCAGAGAGTATCAAAACGCCCTTCGAGATGCTCTCAAGGCCATCTCGGAGAAGGATTACCTCGTCCGGGTGACCGGGCCGACACACATTGAGCCCGGGGCACCGAACAAGTGGCAAATCGAGACGCTTCGTCACTCCGGTTCCATCGCCCGTCCCAAACAAATGGAGATCATCGTCAAGGACGAGAAGGACACTACCCTCTTCCGGCAGATGTATCGCGATACGGTTGGGGCGACGACGCTTGAGTTGCCGGCATCCTTCTGGACCAAGGTGAAGTCGGGGTCCGATCTGTTCCTTGAGGTGAGTGCCTCGGCCGATGACCGCCCGACGAAAGCACTGGCCGATCGCATTCCGCTGGCGCGGCCGGTCTATGTCACCCACCTCGCGACCGACAAGCCACTCTACCAGCCGGGCGAGACAATCCGGTTCCGGTCGCTCACGCTCGACCGCTCGACTCTTCGGCCGCCACCCAACGACCTGCACCTGCGCTTCCGCCTCCGTGTGCCGGGTGACTCTGTGGTCCCACTCGATGAGGGGAATGGTCGGCTCATGAGCGGTCTTCAGCCCCTCCTTGGGCCGGACAACAAGCCCTTGCGCGGGATCGGGGTTGGTGAACATCAGTTGTCCGCCGATGCCCCTGGCGGTGAATACAGGCTCGAACTGTTGGAGGTCAATTCGGCAGGCGGCAAGGAGGTGCTGCTTGAGACCCGCAAGTTCATCGTCAACCGATACGTGCCGGACACGTTCGAGAAGAAGCTTGAGTTCGATGGCAAGTCATACGGGCCGCTTGATGTCGTTCAGGCTCGCATCGAGGTTTCGCGGACGGCTGGCGGGCCGATGAAGGACGCCCGCGCGAACGTGGTCGCCAGCGTTGACGCCAAGGAGTTCCACACCCAGAAGGATCAGCGGTTCACGATCGTCGCCGATGCCTCCGGCCCCAAGGCCGTGCTGAACGTGCGATTCAAGCTTCCAGCCGACCTCTTCAGCCGGAAGGATGCACCGAACGCAACTCTCAGCATCAACATCCAGGATGGATCGGACGCCGAGGCCATCATCCGGCCTATTCCACTGGTCACGAAGACGCTGTTGGTCGAGTTCTTCCCTGAGGGCGGGGAGATGATCGAGGGCGTGCCGGGGCGAGTTTACTTCCAGGTTCGCACGCCGCAGGGCAAGCCTGCCGATCTGAAGGGAGTCATCACCGATGGCACGGTCACGGTTGCCGAGGTCGCCACTCTTACCGATGCCGAACACCCGGGCGTGAACCGCGGACACGGTGTTTTCACCCTGACTCCGAAGCCAAGCGCAAAATACTTCCTCAAGCTTCAATCACCTCCAGGCATCACGGAGCCAACTAAGGATGGCTACCCGCTTCCTGTTGCGAAGGCCGATGGTGTGGCTCTGACTGCGCTCGATGCCGTGACTGCTCGGGGTGCTCCGGTGCGCATCCTTATACAAGCCCGAAGCGCAAGCGAGGGAGGTATACAGGTTGGTCGGGGTTCAAAGATACTGCACATTGGGGCTTATGCCCGCGGTCGGCTGATCGGCCAGCAGCGGGTCGAAGTCGAGGCCAATAAGCCGGTCGAGGTTTCTCTGCCGGGGGAACCAGCCGCTGGCGGCGTTACGCGAGTCACTGTCTTTGAAGAACTCACGGGCGAAGGGCCGGGCATGTCGCAGCTCGTTCCACGGGCCGAACGGCTCATCTATCGCGTCCCTGGCGAGCAACTCGTGCTTGGGGTGAAGCCGGATCGGATGCAATACACGCCGGGCGACAAGGTCCGGCTGGAATTGTCGGCAGTGAATGAACAGAAGCAACCAACCCCTGCGGTACTGATGGTTGGCGTTGTGAACCGAAGCGTAATCGCGATGGCCGACAACAAGACCGACCGACTCCTGCCGACACACTTCCTGCTCTCCGGAGAAGTGACGCATCCGTCCGAGCTGGAACACGCGGATTTCCTGCTCACCGATCACCCAAAGGCTGGCGTTACGCTGGACCTTCTTCTGGGGACGCAAGGCTGGCGGCGATTTGCCGAGCAGACCGGTACCGCTGTCGATCCCGTGGATCGGAAAGAGGTGACCGAGATGCTGATCTCTCACGGTCAGCAGCCATCAACCCCAGTCGAACTGCGCAAGCTGGAAGAACAGCGCGTGAACGCTGAGTTCCGGCCGAAGATTGAAGCGGCGGTCCTCAAAACCGCCGATGCCGAGAGCCGATCGCAAGCCTTTGCGAAGGGCCTGACCGCAGCGGTTGATACCGCCCAGCAAGTATATCGAACAGCCGACAGCGAATACAAAAATGCGAAGGACAAATTGGATGACTTCAAGTCGCGATTTTCAGGGAACACGCTTCTGTTGTTCCCGGTCGTACTGTTGCTGATACTCGTAGTGTGGCTTGTAGTTGAAGTCACGACCCGCTC
>DASZJS010000962.1:0-3685 GCA_035947935.1 Gemmata sp.
CTCAGGTCGTCTCCCATCAAACCCCTTCCTGCGGTGACGCCCTCATTGGTGGTTGTGAATCGTATGTGGAACAAAGCAAGTCTTTTACCAGATACGTTAGTTACGCAATTCAGATTCTTCACGAGCACGACCTGATTCCCCCGGATGTGGATCGCGTCATCCTGATCGTTCAATCTGCTCTCGCTGCTCAGAGTCTCTTCTTCGCTGCATCCTTACACCACCCCGGACAAGCCGAGTTGCACCAGGTCTTTGAGACGTTCGTCTTGAACTGCGTCATGCCTCCTGAAAGACGGAGTTAGCCATGAGCCTGCCCAAGCAAAGACTGACAATCACCGTAACCGAGTGTAAGTTGCTCAAGCCCGGCCTAGACGCCCTGGCCAATGGCCTCGCTGGTGCGAAAGCCGGACATTTTCCACATCGACACCCCTGGCATCGCATCGATTACCTTGCCTCTGACGTTTATCGGAACCGAGAGTTCGACGCCGAGATGTCGGCCCGGGTTATCAGCGTGCGTTGGAAGCTCTGGGATCTGACTCAGTCGCGCAAAATTTACCTCGAGCGTTCGAACTATCGGCCTTGGGTCTAGCTCTGAGACTGTCCAGAGCTCGGAAGCTCATTGATACCGCCGAATCAGTGTCCATTGAATTCGAGTTGCTCCAGTTCAAGATCGAAACTTACCGGAAACGCGCAAGACGTTCGGCGACCGCGAGGATAGGAGCACTTGACTATCAATCAACCGCAGGACGATGGCAGAAGTTTGTAGCATGGCTGCGGTACAACATTTCATATGTCAACGTGCCGAAACGTGGGGAGCCACGGCCGGCCACCCTCTGGCGGCAACAACGTCGACAGCTCACCGAACTGATCAACAAGTCCCTGGTGGAGCGATTTTTCGAGACTCCGAGCGACGTGGAGATGGTACGCATTGTTACCCTTGCCACCCGAAGCCTGCGTCGCGGTCGACATCCAGTGAGCCTCAGGGAGCTTTTGCGAGCACCACAGGCGCATACCGATTTCCTAGCTGGCTTTGTTGAGAAACGAGTTGAGCTGAAGAGGCTTCCAGGCGCTCCGGTACCTGCATGGCAGGCCGCGTCAGATCGCGCCGACAGATTTAAGGAGTACCTGGAGAGGAATCGCGGGAACGTTGTGGAACCGTCCAGCATTAGCCCCGATAAGATCATCAAGGAAGAGCAGGCTCACAAGGCAACCACGCCTCCGAAGGTCAAAACGCCCCGCCGATACACACACGAGCGTCAGTTTTTGACTTCCGAGCTACTGGTCAATGCGATGACAGAATGGCTATATCAGAACGTCACGATGAAGTTCAACTTCACAACTGAAGTCTGCAGGCAGGCGAGGTTTCAAATTACGCATGGCCTTCTCGACCTGTATCGGGTAAAGACAGCTGCAACATCCTTTTACGGTTTGATGAAGGAGCTACGGCCGGTGGAATTCTCCGACAACTCCGCAATCCTGATCAGTGAAATCGCCGGATGGCTGCTGGGATGTCTCTTGGCCACTGGCCAACAACCAGGATGGATGTACGAGGCATTCGGGGTTGCCGGGAATCGAGCGAAGCGAATGGAAGAAAAAGCGCGCTACGATGAATGGGCTGCCACATTAGCCAATGGGAGCCAAATTGCCGCAATCCGTGCTTGATCTTTTTATCTTGTCGGTCCTTGATCGAGGCCTCGAAACACCATACGATCTCAACCGACAGGGAGGACTTTCTCTGGGTTCGACGGTGCCGGCGCTGAAGCGACTCGAGACGGCAGGCCTCGTCCGGAAGAAGGCAGCAGTCGGTTCGAGTAAGCGACCGCGGCACTGGTTCCAACTTTCCGTAGCGGGGAGAAAGCTGGCTCGTGGCGGATGGATTCCGCTGTTAAAGGATCAGCCGCCGAGTGACTTCGATGCGGTATTGAGACTGGCGGATATGGCGCGGCACTATCGGGCTAGACCTGCGGATATAGTCACGTTCCTGGAAACAGCCGCTTCAGAACGGCGGTCATCGGCCAGAGTTTCCGAGCCCCGCGAGATGCGCGATTTTCTCGGACTCGTGGCTACGCGCGAAGCCTGGGATGTGGCTCGCCTGAAGGCTGAGGCGAAGTTTCTCGAAGGGTTGGCGAAGTCCTTCGGGGGAAACCATGCCAACGCCCCGAAACGTTGATTGAGACAGCAACCTGTGTCGGCATTTGGATAGCCCGGAAGGCTTCCACAGCCTTTTGAGACGTGTGTGTGAGTCATCTATGGGGGGCGCCCACCAACCGACCTCCGGGCTCATTTTCACGTCGGCTGGAAAATACGCCCTCGATAGAAAAGATTGGCTTTCTCCTGAAGTGGATTTTTTGGATGAGGGCGATCGTTCTCCCTATACTAAACACCCTCCGAACGATGATCCGTCTGTCCGCGCATCCGGTCATTTCAACATGAGCTTTGGTCTGCCGACACTCTGGTAGACCAGCGCGGATGGCCATGGTCAAGAGAACTGAACTTTGGAGAAAACATGAACGAGAGCGCTAGCTTTTTGAACGCCGAGCAGGCCGCTCAATTCCTGGGCGGATTGAACTCGCGGACTGTTACAAGGTGGTCCCGCTCGGGATACTTGCCTGCCTATCCACTTGGTGAGGGTAAGAGAAGAATCTGGAGGTATCTCAAAGAAGATCTGGCTGCGTGGATGCTGGGACGTCGACACGGGGGCTCTGATGCATCCTGAACCCAACCACCCGGGAATGTACACTCGCTCTAGCCACCGATGCTCCGATCGAGGACTATCTCAATGATCGGAAGCGGACGTTTTCAAAATGGAAGCCTAACTTTAGTGAAGAACAAAACAAAGCCGGACACTTGGTTCCTTCGTTTCTATGAGGAAGCGGGAAACAAGCGTGTCTACCGGAGAAAGCGAATCGGTACGGTGCGGGACTTCCCGCATCGCCGAGACCCAGAAAAAGCGGCCTTGGTGCTTCGCGGAAACATCAACAACGAAGTCAGTTCCCCGGAGACGGTGAACGACCTCCTAGCCCACTACAAGAAGTACGAACTTACGCCGACTCGCAAGGCGTTCGCCTCGATTGAAAATCACCTCACCCTATCGAAGTGTTACATCACACCTCGCTGGGGAACGTACAAACTTGGTGCTGTGCGAACCGTTCAGGTTGAAGAATGGCTTGACTCGCTACCGCTCGCTCCGGCGTCCAAGACAAAGATCAAAAGCGTCTTCTCTGTCTTGTTCAGCCATGCGATACGTCACGAATGGGTCTCTCTAAACCCGATCAGTAAAGTGCGAACCTCATCCAAGAGCTTGCGCGAAAGGGATGTTCTCACTCCAAGGGAGTTTCAAGCCCTGTTAGTAGAACTATCGGTGAGGGAAGTAGCGATGGTTTTACTGATTGGCAGTACTGGCGTACGCCGGTCCGAACTGATGGCTTTGGTTTGGACCGATGTCAACGTTCAGACAATGGAGGTGAGTATTACCAAATCGTGCGTGCGCAATAGGCTCGGAGACACGAAGACGGAATGCTCGCGCCGCCCTGTTCCGCTTCATCCCCTCATCTTGGAATCTCTGCTCGAGTGGAAGCGCCAATCGCTCTATCAAAACGATGGCGATTTCCTGTTCCCATCCATCCGGCTGAATGGGACCAAACCTCTTAGTCCGGATAGCCTGCTGAAGAAGAGCATTCGACCCGCT
>DASZJS010000963.1:0-6345 GCA_035947935.1 Gemmata sp.
TTTTAGGCGAGCCGGGAGCGTCAGCGACCGGAATGATAAACAAGCATCCAATCATTTCTCGATGTCGCACACCAGAGTTGCGTAGTTCCGGATCTCCTCGTATTTCTTGCCTGCGTGGTCGCCGGTCTTGGTCTCGATCACCTTCGCAGTCGCACCATAACGCCCACTGCCGTCGAATTCGGTGGTGAAACCATTCTTGTCGGTTTTTGCTGCCTTCTTGCCCGAACCCGGCAGCAACACGGTCACCTCTGCATCAGCGACAGGCTTGCCGGCGGCGAGTACCTGGAATTTGACCTTTCCTAACTCACGAAACGCGACAATCTCAAGTGGTAACTTCTCACCAACTGTCGATTCCTTGCCGATTGCTGCGCCCACCACGGCTTTCGGATAGTAGGCCAGCTTGAATGGCTTTGTATCACCCTTCTGGAGAACGCCGTAATCTGTGACTCCGTAGACAATACGTGTACCAGTTCCCGGCACATTCACCGCATAGAACCCGTCTCCCTTCTTCCACTCCAGGGCGGATTCCTTTCCCCCCCTGTCCCGTAAAGTGAGTTTCGTACTTGCGATCTTCTCGATGTTCACGTTCATGTCCGGATTCAGGTCATCGCTGAAAACCACCTTGGCGGATGTGCCGTCACTTTCCGGAACAATGAATGGAAAGTGGGCCTGGGTTGTCGCAACTGCTATCGCCGCAAGGAACGCTGCGGCACACATTCGGGACATTGAGAAACCTCCTTGATTTCGTGAAGGGCGGCTCGGAAGAGTTAAGAGTGAAGAGTTAAGAGTTAAGAGTAAAAGACGGAGTGGCTTTGGTTTTCGTTCTTAACTCTTCACTCTTAACTCTTCACTCTTCGCGGATCAACACGTCCGGGATATCGTGGTAGGGTCCGCCACGGACGGCCAATCGCTTCACGGGCCAGTCCTCAGACGGGGTGACGATAACGGGCTCGTTACTCGTCACGATTACTGTATCCACAACCGCCGCGGGTCCAACCCGCGGTTGCCAGACGATTGCCTGCCCCGCCACCAGTGGTTCGTCGTGTCCCGAGCGGCGAAATTCCTCGGCAGGAAATCGCCCGGTTCCATAACCCGGTTGGCTGAATCGCCAGTCGAATTCGTGAGGTGTGTTCGCCAGAACTGTTCGACCTGCCTCACCGATACCGCCAAGAGTGTTGTTTGGCAAAGTGAGAGCGTGGTACAAAGCACTCTGTTTGATAGCTAAATCGTGGGCGACCCGGAACTCGTCGAGTGGTGGGCCAAAACTCATCGTGCGGGCACAGGTTGCGTAGAGACCATCCTTTTGGCCCGTCGCTTGAATCACACAGGTGCGCGTGACTGGAACTCCTGCGGACCCCGATCGGCGGTATTTGGACCCGCGGCCATCAGCGGCAATACTCATGGCGGTCGGTTCGATTCCGTGACGGAGGAGTCGGTGGCCGAGTTGCCCGGCAATCTCGGCTTCCGTCTGACCGTGGCCGAGGTTGCGGGCAGTGGCTTCGACTGCGTGGGCAATCGCCTTCCCGATATCCCGATAAGCAGCTTGCTCGAACCAGGACAGTTCCCGGAGAAGTGGGCGGAGCCGGTCGATTGCCAGTTTGAGATTCGGGAACGGACGATCCGCAGCGACCTTTCGGCCACTGGTCACATTGGCGAGCAGGTCGGCTCTGCCCCCCTCCCAGGTCCATTCCTTGAGTTGGAACCCGAGTTGATCGAGTTCCTCATCGAACAGTCGTTGAGTATCGACATTGGAACAGAGGATCCACCGCTGCCGCCCATTCGTGTACACTCCGGGTCGCTCGGACTCCGCAAACAATCCACGGACGTTCAGCCCAGCGGTAAACCAGGAGACGTGTGCGGACATGAAGAGCAAGATCGCCTCGCATCCCAGATCCTCCAGGATTGGAGCGAGTGCGGTCTGCTTGGCATCGATATCGGCACGACGGGCAGCAATCGGGTCCATTACACTCCAACCGGCAGATTCTTTGGGAATTGTTTTGTGGGCCAACCCAATCGGCAGTATTGAAGTTGCGCTTATGGCTCAAACCCAAAGGTCCGCAGTTGAAACGGAGGTGCGGAAGCACCATCCACAAGCCCGAAGCGCCAGCGAGGGACAGCTTTCCCTCGCTGGCGCTTCGGGCTTGTATTGGAGTTTTCGCATAACAACCATTAAAGCGAAACTTCAAAAGCCAAAGCTTGGGGTTCGCCAAGACATTGGTGCTTTCTGCTCTTACCGGACCCCGCACTGGAACCTGAACTACCATCTTCATACCATGTTTCATCCAGTCAGTCGCCTGAAAATTCGGTCGCTGTGGCATCTCGATCAGACGAAGATTGCTCCTTCCACGACAAGTCCTGGCCCGAACCCAAGAGCAACGCAGGGACGCGGTGCATTCGTCTTCCGCAATCGTTCGAGAATAAACAGAACGGTTGGGCTCGACATATTCCCGTAATCGGCAAACACACTCCGCGAGGGAGCCATCGCATCGGAGGAGAGCCCAAGCGACTCCTCGACAGCAACAAGAATCTTTGGCCCGCCGGGGTGGATGGCCCAGCTCTGGATATCGCCCAGTGACAGATCGTTGTCACCGAGCCACGTTTCGAGCCAAGGGCGGAGATTCGCTGCGATCGACCCGGGAACCTTCCTCGACAGACTCATCTCGAACCCGTGGTTGCCCACCGTCCAGCCCATTTCGGCACTTGTCCCCGGGATCAAGCACGATCCGGACGCTGCCATCAACCACGGTTTGGGCCGACCGGTCGATAGCTGGTATTCTCCATCCCCTGAACTCTTGCCCACCACAGCAGCAGCACCATCCGCAAAGATGGCGTTGGCGATGAGTTTGTCCGCCGTGTTGCCGAAGTGATAATGCAGACCGCACAATTCGACCGCACACAACAACACCCGTGCCTCCGGATCGGCGGTGGCAAACGCATTTGCCACGCGCAGACCATTCAATGCCCCGTGACACCCCATGAATCCAACGTGAGTGCGTTGCACGGTTGGTTTGAGACCAAGACCAGTAATCAGCGCCAGATCCACACCAGGAGCAACAAATCCGGTACACGATACGGTGACCAGATGCGTAATGGTCGCGGCGGGGAATCTGGACTCACTCAGTGCCACCTTGGCGGCTCGAACGGCGAGTGGGCCGGCTTCCGCCGCGTAAATCTGCATCCGCTCGGCAGTAGTTGGTCCCACGTTATCCCGCTCAGGTGCGGGCAGGAACGGCGATCCGGTGTGGTTGGTGCTACCAAGAACGTCATCGATCACAGGACCAGCTAAAACCAGATAGCGCCGATCTGCCCCCGAGTGGGCGTACACCGGCCCAAGCCACGTTGACGTTCTCACGTCTGGCCCGGCAAGGAAACGTGCCACCCCGAGTCCTTCTTCCGGAGTCACATATTCAGGAGGGTGGGCAGTCCCAAGACCGTTGATGACGAAACTCATGCGGAGGTTATTTGAGGGAGATGGCAGGGTTGGTTGAGAGCCGCAATAACGGGATGGGCGAGAATCGGAAACGCCCCCAGTGCTCGCACTGCGAACCCGCGGAGCAATGGAGAACGGAGGATGTGGGCGACCACCTGGCAAAGTCGTTGTCGATGCCCAAGGATGCGGCTATGGGCCACTTCCCACTCTCTCACGAGCCCGACGTTCCACCTACTCGCGGCACGAGCAGCGATTGGGGCGAGAACGGTCGCAGACATCACTGCCCAGGCCATCCCTTCGCCGGTGAACGGCTCGATGTAACCGGCCGCATCGCCCACTGCGAAAAGTCTGTGAGCGGCAACGTGAACGGGTCGGCGCGTCAACCCTGGAGTGCCCTTCCAGGGCAATTCGGCAAGTCCCGGCGACACCGGCCAGCCGACTTCTCTCAGAATCGCTTCGGCCGCGGGACCAAGCCCGCCACACGCTTTGATAAAGCCGGGATCGAACGCCGCGGCGATGTCGAGCCGGTTGTCTTCGACGCGGACAAGGCCAACGTAACCGTGTCGTCCCGTTGCCATGTAAATCGTACCCGGAACGAAAAACGCACATGAAAATTCTGCTGGAATCATCGTTCCCGCGCCGATCCTCGATCTGGGTTCGGGTGTGGCCTCTCCACCGGCAAGTCCGGAAGCCTGAACCACCACACGAGCAAAAGCTGGCACCGAGTTGAGAAACACTTCGCGCCCATCGGGTCGTTCTTCACCGAGCTTTGCCACGGTTCCTGAGCGAAACTCGACCCCGTTGTTCACTGCCTCTTCCACGAGCCGGGCATCAAATATCTCCCGTGAAAGAGCAACGCCGCGGGGTAGGGTCACATCGGCTGTTCGTTGTCCGGCGGCAATGCTGACGCGGTGCAATGGCACCGCATCAGTCAAAACGCTGCCGAGACCAACTTTGTTCAGAATCCCTACCGCAGCGCCATTCAGGCAGCATCCACAGACTTTCGAGCGAGGAAAGCTCGCCTTATCGACAAGGAGTACACGGCAGCCAGAACGAGAGAGTTCCCGGGCCGTCACTGCCCCTGCTGGCCCCGCCCCAATGACGATCACGTCTGCGTTCATGTTGGTTGTTGGTGGGTTGTTGGTTGGGAGTTGTTGATTGGAAAGAATTCTCGCGGGGACGACACCTCCATCACGATCAGGTTTTGGTAGACCTGTGAGTTGCTCATTCTGCATTCCCCCACTCTCACTGAACAACCAACAATCAACAACTCCCACGACACCACGAGAGAAGAAATCGACACGGGAACCGTGTCCGGATGGTCGCCTGGGTGAGTCCTGCGCGTTCGGCAAGGGCGAGAGCCTCGGCCGGCGTAAAAGCAGAGCGGACGGATGCCGGGCCATCGAATCGGACCACACGAGATCGGGTGAGGACTCGGCAAGCCATCGAGACACTCAGGAAATTGAATCGCGACCGGGCCAGATCGTTCACCAGAACAAAACGGTTTGTGGCTTCCTTCATCCGACCCAACAGGAGAACCGCATCCTCACCGGATAAGTGGTGGAGAAAAAGGGAGCACGTCACAACATCGAATCCAGCGGGGAGTGGCTCACGGATGGCATCGTGTACGAAAAACCAGATACCTTGGCAGCTTGCCTTTGCACTCGCGATGGCCGTTGCGCTGATGTCGCAACCGGCAACTTCGAGTTCGAGCCCGGCACGAGCGGCCTTTGCAAGTAAACCAGCCGGCACGTCTCCGCTGCCCGTTGCCACATCCAGAACGCGCACGGGCCGCTTGAGCTTCCGTGCGAGATTGCGAATTGTCGGCCAGAGGAAAGCAATCGACCCACTGAACCGATTTATCCGGGCAAGGCCTTCCAGGGCGTAACGATGCTCAACCGGATCGAGAGCCGGGTCATCCATCAGTTCCGGAATCCGTTCACGGTTTTGCAGGCCAGACAGGAACGCCATCAGGACTCCACGGGGGCGGGCTACTATCATTGTAGGATTGTGGGTGGCGTAAATCGCTTCGCAGCAAGAAAGTGCATCCGAGAGGTCGCTCGCCGGTCGGTTTGCCCAACTCGTTCGACGAAATCAGCCATGACCCAGCCGAACCCACAACCGAACCGCATCGAATCGGAGTTCGGCGTTGCGTTCCCAGGGCAAATCCTCGACTCCTCGAGGTGGACTCAGACCGCTTTGAAGGCGATGCCGTCGGGGATGCTCGACTGGAAGGAGTTGTTTGGCCGCGAGGCACCTGTTGTGCTCGATCTGGGTTGCGGGAATGGTCGGTATTCGATCGGCTCCTCGCTGGCCCGCCCCGACCACGATCACCTCGGCATCGACATTCTTCCCGTCGTGATCCGTTACGCACGAAAGCGGGGTAACCAACGTGGTCTCACCAACATCAAGTTTGCCGTACTCGGCGGCCGAGAACTTCTGGAGAAGCACGTTCCCCGGCAATCGGTCGTGGAGATTCACTGCTACCACCCGCAGCCGTATTACGACCCGGGGAAGGTTCATCTGCGGCTCATCACTCCGGCTTTCCTTGCACTCGTTCATCGAAGTTTGAAACCCGGCGGCCTATTCGTGATCCAGACGGATAACCCTGGTTATTGGAAGTACATTCGCGAGGTGGTGCCTGAATTCTTTGACTTCCAGGAACAGCTTGGGCGCTGGCCGGATGCCTCGAAGGGTCGCACACGTCGGGAAATTGTTGCACTGAAAAAAAAGCTGCCCGTATTTCGAGGATATGGGACCGCGAAAGCGGATCTGAGCGAAGATGAAGCGCTACGGCGAACCGAGTCGCTCTCACCACCCACGTTCGATGCCGATAGACGGCTACGCGATCTCGATAAGTTGGCTTAGAGGAGAAGCAGATCATTGATCCGCAGATTTCGCAGAGAACGCAGATT
>DASZJS010000964.1:0-9885 GCA_035947935.1 Gemmata sp.
GGCAAGAACGTCACGCTCACGCTGACTCATCGCGATCCGGTCCTGGTCTTGCACTGCGACAGACATGGCTCCTCCTTGGCCTGAGCAAGGAGGACATTTCTATCGAGTTAAGCCCGGACATTTCTAATGTGGTTCAACAGGCTCAGGGTGGTGAGTTCTTTGAGTTGTGCGAGTTCCTTCAACCCTGCGCCCGTCACCTTGGTGTAGGTAAGTTCCAAATTGGTGAGTCTTTTCAGTCGTGTGAGTTCCTTCAGCCCCACATCCGTCACCTTGGTCTCTCTGAGGTCCAAGTTGGTGAGTCTTTTGAGTGATGCGAGTTCCCTGAGGCCTGCATCCGTCACTTTAGTGCCAGCAAGGTCCAAGTTGGTGAGTCTTTTGAGTGATGCAAGTTCCTTCAAACCCGCGTCCGTCACATTGTCGCCGCGAAGGATCAGGTTAGTGAGATCCTCGAGTGGTGCGAGTTCCTTCAACCTTACATCTGTCACCTGGGTGTTCCACAGGGTGACCTCGTCGAGTGGTGCGAGTTCCTTTAAACTCGCGTCCGTTATACCCGTGAGGGTGAGGTTCACCGCCACCACGGGCTTGCCCGGCTTCGTGTTGTCCCGGGTCACCGTCCCGCCGAGTTTCTCGATTGCCGCGATCGCTCGATCCTCGTCCTCGGTATTGGGATTCGTGTACGGGTGCCTTGAGGAATCGGCCTGGGTCTGTTCCTTCTCCTTCGGTTTCTCCAGGCCGAATACGACCCAGCCCAGTGCCGTGAATCCGGCAATGCTGCCAAGAACGAAGAAGATCAAAAGGGCCTGATGCACACCCTTCCCACTCCTCGCTTGAGAGTAATCCGACAATGCGATGAAGGCTGACTCGTTAGACATGATGGGCATTCCCCCCAATGTCGCATTAATAAAGGGCATCGATTGCCGAGATTATGAATGTAGAAATGATACCCGAACGCGAGCAATACGCCATAGATATCAAGGGACCGACCAGTCGTGGTTCGCAGGCAACTCGCCAAACTGCCATCGTGCTGTTAAGCGTCGCTCAACCGCTCCGGTGGACGCTGTGTGCCCCTTCCTCAGCCGTGTTGGCACATTTGCACATCCGCGTTGTGGTCATTCGCATTGTTCGTTACTGTGGGGATGTTTGCATCCTCCAGGAGACAACCGATGAGAATGGGATTTCTTGCGGTCGCGGCATGTCTGATCACTCCAATGACAGGGATCGCCGCGGACCCACCGATTGTGTTCCAAATTCAACCACCCGGCCGGTTGCTCGGCGATGCGCGGTCTGTCGTCAAAATGGTCGGTGGTGAGAACGCTCTCAATGAGTTCAACGACAAGCTCAAGGAGCACCTCGGGGAGAAGGGGTTCGAGGGGCTCGACCTTGGCCGTCCGATCCTCGGATACGTGGTACTCGATGGGAAACTCGAAGAGGTGGTTGCGGTACTCGTGGTTCCAGTGACCGGAGAAGAAGAGTTCCTCGCCCTGATGGAGCGATTCAACATCGGGAAGCCGAAATCTGAGGAGAAAGGGTTATACGAAATACCAATTGGTGATGGGGAAGGGAAAGGGAAAGTCCTCATGCGGTTTGAAGCCCAACACGCTTACATTGCCATCGGCAAGGATCCCAAGTCCGCCCTCAATCCGAAGACTCTGGTTCCCTCCTCGAAGTTATTCGACCCCACGGAAAAGTCTCTTGCCTCAGTAAAAGTACACTTCGATCGTTTGCCGAAAGAAATTCGCGAGCAGATCGCGGAAGGGCTCAAGGGGCTCAAAACCAAACTCGATGAGCTTCACTTGCCGGCAGATGCCAGCGAGCCAGCCCGCAAGGCGGTGGAGGAACTGATCAAACTCGGGAACCGCTACGCCGATCTCTTGCAGGACGCCGAATCGGCTGTGGCCAGAGTGCTCCTCGACGTCAACACCGGCGAAACGGCCGTGGAGATCGGACTGACAGGCAAACAGGGCTCAAAGTTGGCGAAGTCGATCGCTGCACGCCAGCCGAGTACGAACAAATTCGCCGGGCTGATCACCCCCGATACCGCTTTCGGGCTGAAACTCCAACTCCCACTCTTCGCAAAGGAGATTCAGAACGCCGCGATTATCGGGCTCGAAGCCGGGCAGAAAACGCTCGCGGAAAATGCACCACCGCAGTTCAAGACGTTGATCGATGAGACGTTCAAGGGACTAACCCGAACGGTGAACGATGGAGAGTTCGATCTCGCCGTGGCGCTTCGTGGACCGGACAAGGATGGGTTGTACACGGTAGTCGGTGCGGTTGCATTCGAGGATCCCTCGGGTCTGGAAAAGGAACTTCGGGCTCTATTCAAAACGGAACTTCCGCCGATGTATCGCACATTTTTCAATCTGGATGTCGCCAAGGTCGGCAAGACAAGCATTCATCAGGTCAAGGTGGGTGGGCTCCTTCCACCAGAAGTCCAAAAAGTCTTCGGCGAAGAGGCATCGATCACTTTCGCGTTTGCTCCGAATGGTATTTTTGTCGCATTCGGCCCCGATGCGGTGAACACACTGAAAACCGCCCTGGAGGTGAAGAAGGTTTCGTCCCCCGTCTTCGAGATCGTGACCAACCCGAACCGAATCGGAAAGCTTGTCGCGGCGATCGGGAAGGAGCTGCCGATGGGGCTGGGCAATCAGGACAAGTTATTCTCGACGGTGGCACTGTCTGTCGAGGGGGGTAAAGAACTGCGATTCCGGCTGAGTACAAACTTGAAATCGTTTGAAGGAGTCGGCAGCTTCGCTGCTCCGACGTTTGGCGCAAAACCCCCCGCGGAGAAAAAAGACTGATGACTTGATGCGAATTGGCATTGAGGACAGAAAGGCCGGAACCGCGCGGTTCCGGCCTTTCTGTTGATCGCGCGTTTCTGGACATGACAATGAGGTTTTTGAGGTTTGGGTGGGTTGGTCATCCTGCCCTATCCCCTGCATCCGTCACATTGTGTGTACTTCTTCTCACTTCGGCATCCCTTCTCAACCCCCGATCTCGGCCCAGGCAAGGCAACCATCTTGCCGATTTGTCGGCCCGGGTACTCGATCGCTCGCACGACAATAACGCATGGCCAACTCTTCTTGCACTTGCTGTGGGTTACGGGTGTAGCGTGAATCTTATCGCCAATCGCGAATTCATTGTCCGTCTCCGTCGAGAAATCTCTGGGGTTCCTCGACACGCCTTGCCGCAACCCCTGTCGAATTGCATGGCCGACAACAGTGATTATCGAGGTCGTTCACGGGAGTCCGGCTACCTGCACGACCGTGAAAAGTAGCCCAGAGCATTTGCTCCAATATGCGATTGCTCACGCCTTACCAGATATTTGCGAGTAGCGAGTGGAATGAGGGAGAGAAAACGGCAGGATAGGAAAGATCGCTACAGCCGGTTTTGCTTTCGGTAGGATTCTGACCTGCTCATTTCGCTTGTGAAATTGGAGATTTGAGAAAAGCGATAACCTTCCCGTGGATTGTGTTCCATATTTCATTGGCGACCAAACTCACAACACATTCTCGTCAGGTCGCCAAATTTACCCTTGCTACTTCTGTACTGCCGATTGAGGTGGGACGTGTGCAACACAGACATTATAATAATTGCTCGTCAAAATGGTCTCTCTTCATCGCGTCAAACACGTTCGCACCGAGCTTTTTCGCTCATCGAGCTTTTGGTGGTGATCGCCATCGTTGCAATTCTGATCGGTCTGCTGTTACCCGCCGTGCAGAAGGTTCGTGAAGCGATGGCCCGAATTCAGTGTGCCAACAATCTGAAGCAGTTGGCACTTGCCTGGCACAACTATCACGATGTCTATCACCAACTACCCATGGGTGGGCGATCCTGGCCCGACCCGCCGACCTATCTTAGTCCCGGGGTTCCCGCGATCGGAGCTCAACAAAAAGGGGGATGGGGGTTTCAAATCCTTCCCTTCATCGAGCAAGGAAACCTCTGGGTCGGGGGCGGGGGGGTAACTATCGCTCAATGTCAAATCAACGCCATCGGAGCGACCCCAATTCCGACATTCTTTTGTCCAGTACGACGGTCACCGACGTTGTTGCCGCCGACAAACATGACGACTTACGACATCGAATCAGGCCCCGGTCTCGGGTGGAGTGAATTTACACATTGTCCCAGCGACTACGCCGCGAATGGTGGACCTTATCGTCAAAACGGGATCATCGCCCCGCTACCGACGGTTATTACTTTCGACATGATTACCGATGGGTTGACTCAAACCCTGCTCCTTGGGGACAAGCAACTCGACCTCAGTCGATTGGGAACGTACCAACTCGACGATGACCAGGGTTACACAGCCGGGTGGGACTGGGACACGGTTCGCCCGTCGCAACTGCCACCGGCTCCTGACGGCCATTGGAACCGCGGCTACTCCGACGATCGATTTGGGTCGTCGCATGTGAACGGATGCAACTTCGCGCTGTGCGATGGGTCGATTCGACAGATTAGCTACAGCGTGGACCCCGTAACATTCCAGCTACTCGGTTCACGGAATGACGGGCAAGTTGTAGCGGACTACTGATCCTGTCACCCCGGGAATCGTGGATGGATGCTTCTGATCCCGTCGTCGCTACTGGCAAAGCGATCAATATTCTTGACTCCCAGCAATGTAGAAAGGCCGGAACCGCGAGCGGCTCCGGCCTTTCTCTTGAGTACGCGTTACTGGACTTGAACCAGTGACCCCCAATGTCCATGCCCTCCAAGACCGTCCGGGCATGTCCACTGCCATCCAAAACCCCTTGGTTTGTGTGGCTCTTTCACTCGCTCCGTC
Source organism: Gemmata sp. (assembly GCA_035947935.1). Lineage (GTDB taxonomy): Bacteria > Planctomycetota > Planctomycetia > Gemmatales > Gemmataceae > Gemmata. Next base: position 4,781 of record DASZJS010000964.1, read on the forward strand.
CGAGTACGTCCGCTGTTGTCGATGGCATTGGCTACAGTACACTGCCCCACCGGCTATCTTGGTTTCCACTGCTCAACCCGAAAATCGATACGATCTCCTGACCAACAACTCAGGTGTGATGGTCGATCACCTGCAGCGACCCGGCATCCTCCAGCTCAACTCCGAGACCAGACCGCCATCAACTCCACTCTGTTTTCACCCGACAGTTCCGCTAGGTAGAAACCAGCCCCTGCGACTTTGCGGCCGTGGTTCGACTCTTGGGATTCGTCCAATCTCTACCGGCGAAGTAGCAGTATATTAACGACTACCGTTCATCTATTCATCCGAGGTGTGCGTCCGAACAGTACTTGATTGGTTTCAACGCTGACCCGTACTACTCCCATCCTGGCCGGGTTTGGCGAGCTGTTCTGAACAGTCGGGTGACGAGTCAACGTGGGATCTCCGATGCCAGGTTCCTGGCCCGAAGCCGATGTAGTTGCCGCGATCTACGAACGTCTCGTTCGAGGCGATTGCCTCGCCCAGACCGACTTCATCGCGGCGGTACTCGAACCACTCGTAAGTCACCTTCGAGTGTGGCGACGGGATGTGGACGAACACATGTGGCTCACTGCCGCTGAAGACGCGGTTCTGTCCGTGATTCACAACCCACCTGTATACAACCCCGCGAAGGGTGGTAACCTGTTGGCGTTCATGCGTATGGCTGCCGAAAGGGATTTGCTCAACGCACTGGAGCGCGAGCACCGACATCACCGTAACCGGGAAAATCGCGATTGTGTCGAACTTCCGGAGGGCGGTCGGAATTCTTCTGTGGAAGAAGTGGCGGACGATCTGCCGACGTTCGACGACCCGGCCGTGGCCACTGAGGTCGCGAGCTTCACCGATATGGAACGCCAGGTATTCGAGTTGATGCGCGACGGTGTAAAGCGGACATCCGTATTCGCCATCATACTCGGCATTGGGGATATGCCGTTGGAAGAACAGACGCGCGAAGTGAAGCGTGTGAAGGATCGGATCATCAAGAGGCTCCAGAGGGCCGGGGGGAAATCATGAGCGCGGCACTGGACCACCTGGCAGCACGGGTCGCGACCGATCCGCTGTTCCTTGCCAGCGCGCTGGCGGAATACGCACGCTCCGAAGGGTTGGACGACGACGGCCTCGCTACAGCTCTCGGCTGCGCGCGGGCAGACCTCACTCGACTCCGGTTGTGCGGTACACCGCGATCCGACCCGGAACAGTTCCGCACTGATGTCGCGGCGATCGCGGAGCGATTCGCGATCGACACCAACACCCTCGCGGCAATCGTGCGCCGAGGGCAGTCGCTCGCACGGCTCCGCGCAGCGCAACCGGGGGCAGTCCAACCGGGTTTTTTGCTCGCAGCGCGCGATGATAACCGCGAACCGCCTCCACCAGATGAGGAGGCCGCATCGTGATCGCCCCCGTGTGGTGCATCGAACTGGCCACGTCGTTCTGGGCGAAGGTCGGTTCGCCACCACCCTTTCCGCGCGACTTGCGCCATGCGGCCACGGCCGTTTCGCTATCTGTGGTCGAGATGACCGATGTGAGTGTCGCAAACGTCCGGCGGTGGTTCGAGCAGATCGCGATTTGCGTTCCACTGGATGAACCAGATCGCCCTCTCCGCGCGTGTCTGGTCGCGTGGAGGGGCGAAGGTTTCGCGTTTCTGAATTCACGAGATGATCCCGCAGAGCGAGCGTTCTCCCTTGCACACGAGCTGGGTCATTTTCTGCGCGACCACCTGCGTCCACATGAAACTGTGGCTGCACGTCTTGGGAAAACAGCTCTGCAAGTTCTTGATGGCCAGAGACCAGCCACGCCGGCCGAGCGGTTGCATGCGGTTCTGCGGAACGTCCCGCTTGGGCCGTTCACGCACCTGCTGAGGCGAGATGACTCTGGATGCCCACTCACGCCGATCGAGCGCGATGCAGAAGCCGCCGCGGATCGGCTTGCCTTTGAACTGCTCGCACCCGCTGAAGCAGTAGGGGACGCTGATGACCGCAAAGAACTGACCGAACGGCTCATTCGTACGTTCGGGCTCCCGCCGGAGCCGGCGGTGAGCTACGCCACAATCCTCATGCCGGAGTCGCCGCCGATCGACCGCGCCATCTCCCGGTTAATCGTGCATTGAAAAAAATCTGTCGAACTCCGGCCGAACGACGGAAGACTACTCGGAGGAACGCGCGATGCCCGAGTTCCACGCCCGCACCGACGACCCGCTCCTGCCCATCTCACGCCCGGCCCCGGTAACCGCGGACGTGTTCAAGGAGTGTTTCGGCGAGAGCTTGGCCCAGGCTCTCGACCTCGGTTCGTGGCGACAAGGTGTCGATCTGGTCCGCGAGTACGCACGCCTCCAGGCGGAGGTGGAGCAGGCGGTCGCCTTCGAGAGCGTTCAAGAAGGCCGTGTTCGGGAACTCGTCTTCCCGCGCATTGGCTTCGGTGAGGGTGCTCCCCTCGAAGCGGGGTTCTACGACAAGCTCACGCTCGATGACATTGCGGCGGTCCACACTGGCCTGCTCTTCAATGGTGGAGTCGCTTGCTGCGACGGCACCGTTCAACTTCACGACACGCTTGCACTCACGGTTCACCAGATTGGCGTGTGCCTCGTTGCGTACACCGGGAACCAGGGGAGTTGGAGTACACGTCTGTTCCGCCGCGACCTGCGCGAAGAAAAGGGCGACCCTGTGGAGGTGATGAACGCGCTCCTGGAACGCCGCAGTAAACGTGCTGGGTTGAACCAACCGGATCGCCGCGATGGCCTCTCCGAACTGGCCCAGCGGGCGGTGATGAGTTTCGGCGAGGCAGTGGTGCTGCTCGATCACTCGAACGCCGTTTGGCGACTGGGGCACGGCAGCCCCGCCCCGTATCAGTTGCTCGCGGGGGTCGGTAACCCGGACGTGGCAATTGAATCGATCAAGGTGTTGCGCCGGATGATCGAGGGGCACAGGAAGTTCGTGTACGTGTCGAGCGAATCCGGCGACCGCGATTACCTCCAGTTCGGCCAGGCGCTCCGCCCGCTGGAATACCTCGTCATCGGGACGTTGAAGGAGCGTATCGAAGATGTTGTTTGGAACATCCACTTCAGCGGGAAACCGACAGTCGATGCGCGATGGGATGGCGAATTGTTGACGCCCCAACAGTGGGTGCTGAAATTTCAGAACGAGGTCGCCTCGCAAGTGCTGGTGGGCGTGTACCGCGCATCGTCGTTGGCCCCACCGCAGATCTTCTACGCACATCGAGAGCACTTTCAGTTGGCCGCCGCGATTGCTATCGCCGACAGCGTGCTGTTGCCGGATCGCGGGTTCCCGATGTTGATCGACCTGGCCGACCGCGCGTGCAAGTCGCCCTACGGTGGCGGCAGCCTGCGCGACATGACTGATGCGGCATACGCCAGTTGTGGCGCTGGCGTCCGCTATGCGAGCGAACGCACCAATCGCCCGGAGTGAACCCACCGCACACGCGGACAGGTTCGCCATCACCTTGAGGTTCCCCCATGTCCGACAGCAAGAACGGCACCACGTTTCTGGAGAAGCTTGCCGACGATAGCGCGAAGGCCGGCGGTCCAGTTACACCACACCCGGACGACATCGGATCGGTGGGCAAGACTCTCTTCGATCTGCCCGGCAGCACCGACCTGACGGTGACGGTCGTGGTGCCCAAGGACAAGCTCCATGCGGCCCCTGCGCAATCACTGGTGCGGATCAAAAGTCGCCACGATGAGCGGAAGTATCTCGGTGTGGTGACGGCCGGGCCCTTCGCGGAACCGGACGGTCTGCGAGGTGATTCGCCGATGCTCACAGCAGTCGCCACACACGGCGGGGACTATCTGCCGCCGTATCACGGTCGATTTCAGGTGACGATTCTTGGTGAGGAACTGGAAGGCGGCGAACTCACGCCGCCGCGACTGCGCCCGCTCCCGAACAGCCCCGTGTTCGTGTTGGATGATACGGAAGCGGGCAAGGTGTTGAAGTGTGGCGGCAACGTGCGCCTGGGGTTAGCAGTTGGGCACGAGAATGTAGTCGTCGGTGCGCCATCGCACGCGAAGGCTGTATTCCCCCGTCATACCGCTATTTTGGGTACAACCGGGGGAGGCAAATCCACAACCGTTGCGGGATTGGTCGCCCGAGCCCGTGCTGAGGGAATGGCAGTTGTCTTACTGGATGTCGAGGGTGAATACACAGAGATGAACGAACCGACCAACCAGAAGTCGATGATCGATGGACTGCACGATCGTGGTTTCTCTCCCGAAGGCGTACCTACGAAGAATATGACTGTATACCATCTTCTCAACCGAGGTACTGCAAACCCCGCGCACCCGAGATTGCGGCCGTTCTCACTCCAGTTCGCGCAGCTGTCGCCTTACGCGGTGATGGAGATCCTGAACCTCTCCGAACCGCAACAAGAGCGGTTCCTCAAGGCATACGACATCGCGAAACAAGTATTACGCGACCTGGAGATATTTCCCCAGAAGGGGCATCCCGAACAAGACCAACTCGCGCTTGAGATTGATGAGTTCGATCGCGGTTACCCACGCATTACGGTACCACTACTTATTGACATTGTCCGCGCCTGCGCCCAGCGTGCCGAATCGAAGGGCGACAAGAGACGCGGGAAAAAAACAGAAGACGATGCGGATGATGCCCCGAATATCGAGGCGTTGTCGCGGGAACTAAAGTTGCCCGGTAGCATGGGGCATCTGAGTAAACGTATGCATGCGGCCAACTCACCTGGCAATGCGATATCGTGGTATGCCGTCCAGGGCCGCCTATCGCGATTGAATCGGCTAAATGTATTCTACGATGAGCAGCAGAACACTACGAAGCCATTGATCCACAGCGAACTCATCAAGCCCGGCACTCTCTCGATCATCGATCTTTCAGATACCGGCTTTAGCGAGCTGAACAACCTCGTGATCGCGGACATCCTTCGCGGGTTACAGGATGCGCAAGACACCGCTTGCGAAAAAGCGGAACAGCAGAAGACGCCGACAACACCGGTGTTGATCGTAGTAGAGGAAGCTCACGAGTTTCTGAGCGAGGAACGCATTAGCCGCACGCCAGTGCTCTTCGAACAGGTTGCCAAGATCGCTAAAC
>DASZJS010000965.1:0-4586 GCA_035947935.1 Gemmata sp.
CCCGCAGCTTCAGGTTGTGTACCTGGAGTCGTTCGCGGACCTCGGTGAGCGAGGTCATGCCGAAGTTCTTGGCTTCGAGAAGTTCATCGGCAGTTCGTTGAACCAGTTCACCAAGCGTGGTGATGTTCAGGCGGTTCATGCACTTCCGAGCCCGCACCGAAAGGTTCAGATCGGTGACTGGCTTGTTCAGTGTCGCCTGTTCCTCCGGGCTCAGGTTTTGCTGCGGGCGATAGCGGAACTCGTATTGCTGCCCTTGCTCCAGGGATTGCCCGATCCGGACTCCCTTGGCGTTCATAATGATTTTTATTTCTTCGAGCGAGGTTTCGCCGAAGTTCTTGCTTGCCAGGAGTTGCGATTCCGTTACCCGGGTCAGGTCGCCGAGTGTGCGAATGTTCATCCTCTTGAGGCAGTTCCGGCTGCGTACCGACAGTTCGAAGTCGGTGATGGGTATTTCCATCACCAGGCGAGCTTGCGCGCTGACCTGTTCTTCCTCGGGGCTGTAATACATGGAGAGCGACGCTTCAGCATCCTTGACGAAGAGCTTGGCGCGTTCGTCCCGAGGATCAGCGCGGTTGAGTCGGCGGTAGCAATCGGTGGCCTTGTCGTACTGGTCGTTGTCCTCATACAGCACGCCGAGGTTGTACAGCACACCCTTGCCAACGGGTGGATATTTCAGACATGCCTCGTAGTATCGGATCGCTTCGGGATCGTTCCCCTGGAGATCGTTGAGAAACCCCAGGCGGAACAGTGCCCAGGCGTGGCGAGGGTCGAGTTCGACGGCGCGCATGTAGAACTTCGAGGCCCGGACGGGGTCGCCCTCGACCTCGGCCATTGCGCCTTCCTGATAGTAGTATTCCGCATTGTGAGCCGCGGCGTCCTTGAGTTTGGTCAGGATGGCTTTGGCTTCACCGAGATGATGCTGGAGACGCAGCACACCGGCTTTCTGGAGCTGGACCAACTGCGCAGCGTATCCAGTCTTCTCGGCCTTATCGAAGGCCTTGATCGCCGCGTCGAAGTGGTCGGTTGTGTCTCCATCCTCGGCATAAGATTTGGCCTGGCCGAGATACAAGTGAGCTTGTCCGAGATAGAACGCGGTAAGCGGTCCTTCGGCCTTGTTTAAATGTTCGATCGCGGTGCGAATGTGTCCGAGGAAGTAATTCGCCATTCCCAACTTGAGGTGAATCTTCTTCTGTTGGGGGGCAGCGGCAACCACAAGCCGCTTTTGGAGGATTTCGACAATCTCTTTCAGATTCCGGATTTGGGGGCCGCCTTGTGCAAGTCCTTCGCGGAGCTTGCTCACCATTCCACCTTCAAAATCTTCGCGCTCGACGAGAAGCGCCCGTAAATCGACCAGGGGTTCCGTCACGTCTCACTCTCCACGGGCCGACGCCCGGCCGATACCCGGTGAGCGGGTGTGGTGTCGGGTCGGCGCCTAATTGCTGGTTGGCCCTTGCCGCGCGTCGGCAGATCGCGCGAGAGCCAACCCTTGTAACGTGCATGCCGAAGACTTGCATTTTACCGGGAACACTACTCCTTCGGCAAGCCCACCGCAAAGAGCGGTCAGAACCGGGGGAACATGAGGCTCCCCGACTTCGTTTGATCTTGCCCGATTTCCCCAAATGGTTATGACTCCGCATCAGTCACTGGAGGATTGCCATGAATCGCTGGTTGATAGGTGGTCTGGTTGGAGTCTGGGCCGGGGTTGGAGCCTATCTGATGGTGTCCCAAAAGGAAACACCTCAGTCTCTGGGGAATGTTCTCGAACCTCCGACAGTCGTTGCGCCACCACCCTCACCACCCGCTCCGATCGTTCTTTCCCAAGTCATCGAAACGACCGATCTCGACCCGCTACTCGATCCGCCCGCAAAGCCACTCACGGGAATGCCGTTCGATGTCGATGCAATGTCCACACCTGTATCGACTCCAACCGTGCCTGCGCCAGATCGCATTCCACCGGCGGCTGACGATCTACCTGGAGGCAACGGGATATCCATCTTTGGATATCAACTGGGAACGGACGTTCTCTCCGATGCTGGTATCAAAACAGTATTTGTTCACACTTTCGCTAACAGCCCGGAAACGGGTCCGTTCCGTGGGATCGAGGTGAGTATCTCGGCAGAGGCGATTCGTCAGATTGAGCAAAGGACTCCTTTCAAAGTGGTTCCCGATTCAGTGAAAGCAGATACGGAGCTGATCTGCAACATTGTCTCGATCCAGAAGAACATCCTGAACGCCACGTCACAAAATGCAACGCGAGAATTTGAAGTGGTTGTGAGTATGGACGTTGCCTGGCGCGATCTCCGCACCGGTGAGATTCTGTCGGCACCCAAGAAGCCTGGCAATCCGGGAGTAGACCCATCCAAAACACCCCAGCCTGAACCGATTCGGATTGTGGCAAGTGGCCGCTACATCATGGAATTGGGAGAAACCGCTGCAACCGGGGCACAGAGGGCCAAGATCGAACTCGCGACCCAAATCGTGGCGATGATGGAAAAGCAGTGGTAAGGTTTGCGGCGAGCTTACGGTTCATTTTTCTCTCTTGCTCCATGCCGTTTGTCCCTCATTGAGTTCCAAGGGAGCATTCGAGGGGCGGGTGCGAATGCAGCGATCAGGGGTGTGGTTTCGCATCCAAGCTGCCTTGACACAATTTCCGCTCTGGCGTAGGGATAGGACGCTTCAAGTTGAACCCCGGCGGGAAGGATCCTACCGGGCAGCAGATTGCAAGGAGGCCGAGTTTGTCCAGCACTCCCGTGCCTGTTCCGCTGTGCGATATCCAGGCCCAATACCGATCCCTGAAGCCGCAGATCGATGAGGCTGTTCAGCGGGTGCTTTCATCCGGACAGGCGATTCTGGGGCCAGAGGTGGCCGCGTTCGAGCAAGAGTCCGCCGCATACTGTGGGGCTGAGTTTGGTGTTGGTTGCAGCTCGGGCACAGATGCACTCATTCTGGCCTTGCATTCACTCGGCATCGGTCCCGGGGATGAAGTGATCGTCCCGCCATTTACCTTTTTTGCCACTGTCAGCGCTGTTTGTCGGCTTGGGGCAACTCCGGTGTTTGTGGATATCGACCCGGTCACATTCAACATCGACCCAGAGCAGATCGAGGCGAAGGTAACGTCAAAAACCCGGGCCATTATCCCGGTTCATCTGTTTGGTCAGTGTTGCGACATGGACCCCATCTGGGAGATTGCCGACGACCACGGCTTTTATGTGGTTGAAGATGCAGCCCAGTCATTTGGCAGCGAGTATCGGGGTCGGCGGTGTGGCGTGTTGGGTGCTGTCGCAGCGTTCAGTTTCTACCCAACTAAGAATCTTGGGACGTTGGGAGATGCCGGGCTTGTCACCACCAACGACCCTGCCATCGACAAGAAGCTCCGGACACTTCGCGTTCATGGCTCCGAGGTGAAGTATTACCACAAGTTCATCGGTTACAACATGCGGCTGGATGCGATCCATGCGGCGATTTTGCGCGTGAAGTTGCGTCATGTCCCCGAATGGTTGACCAGTCGGGAATACGCAGCGCAACGCTACGACCGCCTGATCGAGTCTGCGAACCTGCACGGCTTCATGCGTCGGCCGGCCACGATTACCGAAGGCCGCCACACGTTTAACTACTATGTCGTGCGAGTTCCAGTAGCGCATCGCGATCCACTCGTGCGACACCTGAAAGCGAGTGGCGTTGGAGTGGACGTTTATTATCCTCTGTGCCTTCACCAACAGGAGTGCTTCAAGTTCCTGGGTTACCGGACAGGCGATTTCCCCACGAGTGAGGAAGCAGCGAACACGGTCCTAGCCTTGCCGCTGTACCCCGAAATCACGGAAGCCCAGCAGGCGCGGGTGATCGATGTCTGCGATGCCTATCTCTCGCAATCCCTGCGCCGGGCGGCGTGATTATCTTTGGAGATGTGGTTTTCAAGCGATGTGGCGAACGGCATTCCAGTCGATTTTTGCCACCCAAATGCCTTCATCGGATGAGTAAAGAACCTCGCCATTGGCTTCGAGTTCGTCATCGTGGATGGTTACGCGAAGCCCATCCACGAGTCGGAGCCCGAGCCGACCAAGGTCTTCAATAGTGCCAACGCAGTTCAGGCGAACTCGACCGAGTGGGTCAGCGTTGTTGAAATCGGCATAGATCGAAAGAAGAGTTCGCATCGGCTTTATCCTTTCGTCTCGATTTTCACCTGTCAACCCACCCTTCACTCATTACCCGGTTGTTTAATTCTCGGATTCAGGTTGGGTGGCCGGGGCAGAGTCTTCGATGCCCCGGTCTCGCATAGCGAGAGAACGAACTGTTGCTTCGCAACACCGGGGCATCGAAGACTCTGCCCCGGCCACCCGAAATTCAAGAACCAAACAACCCTCTACTCACTACCCCGTTGCACATCGCTCCATTCCCGGTCACACTGTGGCTATCCCGCCCAGTGTTCCCCCTGGTGACCCATGTCGCGAATCGCACTCCTCACGCTCGCTGCAATGATTGCCGCCCCAATCGCCACCCGAGCAGCAGACCCCCTTCCTCCCAACAAGCAATACCTCGAATTCATCCGTAATCAGGCCGCTGAAATGCGAGCCAAGGACAAACCCCCA
>DASZJS010000966.1:0-4923 GCA_035947935.1 Gemmata sp.
AGTACGACGGCAACGTCGATGTCTACACGATCCCGGCAATCGGCGGCACACCCACTCGCCTGACCTGGCACCCCGGGGCAGATATCGTCCGAGGCTTCACGCCAGATGGCAAATCGGTGTTATTCTCGTCATCCCGGGCTGTTTCAAACAACCGGCACACGCAGCTTTTCACCGCCCCTCTCTCGGGCGGAATGCCGAGCCAACTCCCCATCCCTTACGGTGTCGAAGCGAGTTACTCACCCGATGGAAAATTCATTGCCTATACTCCCCTTCGCGACATGACCGGACAGTGGAAGCATTACCGCGGCGGCACGCACGGTCGCATCTGGATCTACGACGTGAACTCTCACGACATCGTTGAGATTCCACAACCGAAAGGGCGCTGCAATGACCTCGACCCAAACTGGGTCGGGAACACGATCTACTTCCGCTCGGATCGAGCTGGAGAATACAATGTTTTCGCCTACGACACTGCTGCGAAAGATGTGAAACAAGTCACGACGTTCAAGGACTTTCCGGTCCTCGATATCAATTCCGATGGCAAGACTCTCATTCTCGAACAGGCCGGATACCTCCACCTCCTCAACCCCGGCGAGACTCAGCCCAAACGACTCAGGGTCGGTGTTGCCGCCGACCTTGTGGAAACTCGTGCGCGGTATGTTAAAGGAGCGAAATACGTCCGCGATGCTGGTATTTCTCCATCGGGAAACCGTGCAGTATTCGAGTTCCGCGGTGAAATCGTCACGGTTCCAGCGGAGAAGGGCGACCCTCGCAACCTGACAAACACACCGGGGATAAACGAGCGCTCGCCGGCATGGTCTCCAGATGGCCACTCCATCGCATACTTCTCCGACGAAGGGGGCGAGTACAAACTGCACGTTCGCACGAGTGACGGAAAAGGCGAGGCAAAAACATACGAACTCCACGGAGCTGGATATTACGAGCGGCCAACCTGGTCCCCCGATTCGCGGAAAATTGCCTTCGTCGATAACTCGATGTCGCTCTTCTGGATCGACCTGAGTACGAACAAGGTGACGAAAATTGCCTCCGAGCCACAATACGGGCCCTGGGGTCTGTGGCGACTGAAACCGTCGTGGTCGCCGGACTCGAAATGGTTGGCTTACAACCTGGGGAACAAAGCGGCGTATCGAACGGTGTACGTTTACGATCTGGAAAAGAATAAATCGACGGCGGTGACCGATGGATTGAGCGATTGCGTCGATCCCAATTTCGATGCCAGCGGCAAATACCTTTACCTGCTCAGTTCCACCGATGCCGGTCCGGTGAATCACTGGTTCGCGCAGTCGAATGCAGATATGCGAGCCCGCAGTTCGGTCTATCTGGTGGTTCTCAAGAAGGGCACGCCCAGTCCTCTCGCACGCGAAAGCGATGAGGAGAAAGGCGAGACGCCCAAACCGAAGGACAAGAAGGAAGAAAAGAAAGACACCGAGCCCGTCACGATTGACTTCGAGGGGATCGACCAGCGAGTCGTTCCCCTTCCAATCCCAGCAGGAGAACTCTCCAACCTCCAAGCTGGTTCGGCCGGGCAAATCTACTATTTCCAGGCACCCGGAACGCGAACAGAAGGACTCGCCGGTAGCGCGCTCATGCGATTCGATCTCGCGAAAAGGAAATCGGAATCGATTGCAAGTGGTGTCGCAGACTACACGATCGCTACGAGCCATAAGAAAGCGTTGATCGCATCAGCAGGAAGCGGAACTCCCGCGGCGTCTGCGCGAGGGCTGACTTGGTCGATCATCGATCTCGCTGCTCCGAGCGCAGCAACCTCTGGACCGCCGAAGGGTGTTCTGAATCTCGATGCCGTGGAAATTCGGATCGAGCCTCGTTTGGAGTGGAAGCAGATTTTCGATGAGGCGTGGCGGGTTAATCGGGACTGGTTCTACGATCCCAACATGCACGGTGCCGACTGGATCGCCGTAAAGAAAAAGTACGAGCCTTTCCTCCCTCATCTCACCAGCAGCGGCGATCTCTACCGAGTGATCGGTTGGGTTCTCAGCGAACTGGCGGTCGGCCACAGCCGTTATGCTCCTGGCGAGCGGCTTTACGACAAAGAGACTGTCCGCGGAGGCCTCCTGGGAGCGGATTACGAGATTGCTGAGGTGCGCTATCGCTTCAAAAAGGTGTATGGCGGCCTCAACTGGACTCAAGGGCTGCGTTCGCCGCTGACAGGGCCTGGGGTCGAGATAAAGGCAGGAGAGTATCTGCTCGCTGTTCGCGGTATCGCCCTCAAACCACCAACCGAACTGTATTCGCTCTTTGAAGGCACGGCCGGGAAGTCTATCGAGATCACCGTCGGCCCCAATTCGGATGGGTCCGGGAGTCGGACAGTGACGGTCGAACCGCTTGCCAGCGAAGCCACTCTCCGGAACATGGATTGGGTCGAAGGAAACCTCAAGAAAGTTCAGGCGGCCACGGGTGGGCGTGTGGCATACGTATACGTTCCCAACACGGCCACCCAGGGACACGAATTCTTCAAGCGCTACTTCTTCCCACAAGCCGACAAGGACGCCATCATTGTCGATGAACGGTTCAACGGAGGCGGACAGGTTGCGGACTATTACATCGACATCCTGCGGCGACCATACACTGCCAACTGGACAACACGATATGGGGAGTCATCCCGCACACCCGGAGCCGCGATCTTCGGACCCAAGGTGATGCTTATCGATGAGACAGCAGGATCGGGTGGCGATCTTCTACCGTGGATGTTCCGCGAGTACAAGCTTGGGCCTTTGGTGGGGAAACGAACTTGGGGCGGACTGGTTGGAATCCTTGGCTTCCCGGTTCTTATGGATGGTGGATTGGTCACGGCTCCAAATCTTGCCTTCTGGACGCCATCGGAAGGGTATGGTGTGGAGAACGTCGGCGTGCCACCCGATTACGATGTTGAGATGCTTCCCAAGGATGTGATTGCCGGGAAAGATCCTCAACTCGAAAAGGCAATCGAACTTGCTTTGGAAGCACTGAAGAAGAACCCACCCACGAAGGAGACTCAACCGCCGTTCCCCAAGAGAGCAAAGCCTTGAGACGATAACACTCCGGTCGCTGGCACTCACTGCTTGTGTCGTATACTCTGGCTAAACGACCTGGCGTCAGTTCAAGGAGTTCGATTGCAACTCGTTGAACTGACGCCAGGTTGTACGTTCGTGACGATGCTGTATCACGCCATCGTCGCGTTACTGCTCAGCTGCGATTTGGGCGTGGTCTAAGATGACGCTTTGGAATTGCTTCATTTCGTCCGTGTTGAGAACCTTGTTGATTTCCCCCATCAAACCTCCTCGCGAGAAATCTTTGTTTTTCAAGGGGTATAGTTTGACCAACACCGGTTCAGGAACCATCGCGATTTGTAAAGCTTTAAATGCCTGGTCGGTGAGCTTGAACAATGTCCCGGAATATTCCGTTGGTTGCAGATGGGGGATTGGTTCGCTCGGCACTGCTGGCAGAGCGATGCGGAATGTTGTCCCGACTCCAGGTTCGCTTTCCACAACAATCGTTCCATTCAGGCGGGCGATGTACTCTTTGACGATCGCCAACCCGAGCCCAGCATGGATGCCGGTTGCGTGCCGTGAAGGATCGGCACGGAAGAACCGCTCGAAGATCTTCTCTTTCACTTCAGATGGCATCCCGATCCCGTTGTCTCGAACCTCGAAAACGACATTTGATCCATCGAGCCGCAAGGTCAGATCGATTTTTCCATCAGCGCGGTTGTACTCGATTGCATTGTGGAGCAGGTTCATCAACACTTCTCGGAGCTTGGCGGGGTCGGTATCGAGTTCGATCAAATCGTCGGGCTGGTGAAGATGAAGGGTAATCCCATTGGCAGCAGCAAGAGGACGGATTACTGTTGCGCACCCGGCAGCGACTTCAAAAGCATCCGTGCGTGCGATCACGGTTCGGTCGTTACCGGCATCGAGAGTGGCCAGCGTCATGATCCTCTCGACCAACTGGCCGAGTTGTTTTGAGATCAGCCGACACTCCTCAAGTGTCGAGCGATATTGCTCGGGTGTGCGCGGCTTGCGCAGAGAGACGTCGATCGTGGCCATCAGAGCTGCGATCGGAGTTCGGAGTTCGTGCGAAATATCGGCCACGGCTTGTTTCTCCCGGGAGAACGCCCTCTGAAGGAGGTCGAGAGTTTGAGTCAGTCGACTGTGAATCGGGACGAGTTCCTGGACGAGGTTCAGCCCATCGTGTGGCAGTTTGAAATCCCGTTCCGACACTCGACTGACTGCATCCGATAGCTTCCCTACTGGCCGGAGGCCGGCACTGACAATCACGGGTCCGCCAATTGCAATCGCCAGGATGGCGATCAACCCAACCACAGCTAATTGGAGTATCATGTTTTTCCGGGCAGACTGAACGTCCCCGGCCAACTTTGCCCGCGCATCATCCCGTTCGTTCTCGAAGGTAGCCAACTTGGCATCAATTTCCGACTTCGGACGGGCACACTGGATATAAAGCCGATTGTCAAAAGGCGGCGGAGGGGGTCGATCTCGCTCTGTCCGATTCGGTGCCGGGCCGGGGGGTCGTTGGAGAGGATTGGAGCCTGTCCCTACACCTCCGGGAATTGATCCTGGTGGAGGGCCTGGGGCTGGTCCCGGACGCGGCGGCGGGCCGAAAATCTGGCGTGGGGCACGGAAGATTATCCTGTGAACGATTTCGTCGTTCTCGCTGATAGTTGCATTGTCGTAAGCGTAAACCCAGACAACAGTGCTGTCCGGCTTTGCATGATCGTGGAGTTTGGCATCAAATTCTTTGGGATCGAATGGGAGATTGCGGTCATTTAGTGAACTGGAGTGCCATTCTCTTCCTGGACTGGCACCCAACATAGGATTGATTTGATGATATTCTGTCCCTGTACTCGTCTCGCTAATGCGTTGCATGTACTCTTGCGGAAAAGGAAGG
>DASZJS010000967.1:0-9890 GCA_035947935.1 Gemmata sp.
ACCACGGAGCCGATAACCCCAGCGACACCCACGCAGCCCGTCACCATCACGCCAAACGAAACGCCAGCTCCCAAACCGCCCATGCCGATGGTAACCACCCCACCCAAAGTCGATCCCAAGCCGCCCATGCCTGTGGTATCAATTCCACCCAAGACCGATCCTCCGAAGGACATCAAGGCTATTTCTTTCAAGACGGAAGTTCTCCCGATACTCCGAACGCACTGCCTGAACTGTCATGGAGCTGTCGGAAAGCCGAAAGGCGACGTCGATCTGACGAGCTTTGTTAAACTCATGAAGAGTCAGAGTCCGGGCAAGATCGTCGTGCCGGGCAAACCGGAACAGAGCGATATCTACACGAGCATCACTGAACGTGAAATGCCCAGTGGCGGGAAGCCGAAACCGAGCGAGAAAGAGTTACTCGTACTCAAGAACTGGATTCTCTCGGGTGCGAAGGAACGCCGCCGATCTATTCGTAACCGGAATCGTATCCGGGTGAGCCGGGCCTGAGAACAGTTGCTGATGCCTTTACAAATCGGTTGTTTCTGGTGTAGGGCAGGCGTCTGAACACAAACGGGATTGCTGGTTGACAACGCCATTCGCGGGTGGTGCAATACACTCCTGCCCGAATCTTCTCCCCCTGTTCCACGGCTTCCACGACATGAAGCTACTTTTCCCGCTCGTTCTTCTCGCCTGTTTGTGTAGCATCAGTCACGCGGACGACCCCAAGTCCCAACCTCCCAAGTCTCCAGCGCGAGTGATCGAGTTCAACCGCGACGTTCGGCCAATCCTGTCGGATGCGTGCTTCGCATGTCACGGTTTCGACCCCAAGGCGCGCAAAGCGAAGCTGAGACTCGATGTACCAGAAGGAGCGTATGAGGAACGCAAGGGCGTCACGCCGGTCAAGCCAGGCGACCTGATGGGCAGTGAAGTGTGGCATCGCGTTTCATCGACCGATGCCGATGAGGTAATGCCGCCTGCTGACTCAAACAAGAAGCTCACCGCAGCACAAAAAGAAACGCTGCGATTGTGGATCGAACAGGGCGCGAAATACCAGAAACACTGGAGCTTTGAGCCGATCATCCGACCCAAAGTACCGGAAATTCCAAATCAAAACTCCGCGATCCGAAACCCGATTGATGCATTTCTCCTTTCGCGGCTTGGCAAAGAGGGGTTGAAGCCGACCGACGAGGCCGACCGGGAGACGCTCATTCGGCGAGTGGCGTTCGCACTTACGGGTTTGCCGCCAACGGTAAAGGAAGTGGATGAGTTCCTCGCGGACACGAACGCCAACGCTTATGAAAAGATGGTCGATCGCTACCTCACATCACCTCGTTATGGCGAGGAGATGGCCCGGCACTGGCTCGATGTTGCTCGCTACGCCGACACGCACGGCTTGCATCTCGACAACGAACGGCTCATGTGGAAGTACCGCGATTGGGTGGTAAAGGCGTTCAACGACAATCTTCCGTTCGATCGCTTCGCAGTCGAACAACTCGCGGGGGATTTGCTTCCGAGTCCGACGCCGGATCAACTCACTGCGACTGGATTCAACCGGTGTAACGTGACCACTGGCGAAGGCGGTTCGATCGATGCCGAGTGGATCTATCGCAATGCCGTCGATCGCACGAGTACCATGGCCCAGGTGTTCCTCGGCCTTACGGCCGGATGCGCTGTCTGCCACGATCACAAGTTCGATCCGATCTCTGCGAAAGAGTATTACTCGCTCTACTCATTCTTCCTGAGTGCGGCCGATCCACCGTTAGACAACAACGTCAGCATCGTCGGGCCATACGCGAAGTTGCCAACCACGGCACAGCAGAAGGCTCTTGATGCGGCGGTAAAAGCTGAGAGTGAAGCGAAAACGCAATTGATGGCAATTGCAGCCAAAGCGAAGTACTCGGACCCGGCTGAGGCCAAGGAAGCTGGGTCGGTGAATCAGGTTTACGATGTACTCTTTGACGATACGTTCCCGTTCGCGGCCACAAACAGTAACACGAGCCGCAATGCCGCGGACTGGGTGACCGATCCGCCGTTCGGCGCGAAATCTGGTCGGCGCGTGCTGCGGCAAGCAAATTCGTTTTTCCATGAGGACAGAATCCAGTTCCGCTTGCGGCCAGTGATCGTTCCTACCAATGGAGTTTTTGAAGCCTGGATCTGGCTCGATCCGCTGCACCCGCCCGGTGCGATTGCAGTGCAGCTTGGTGGGACCAAGAATGCCTGGTGGGGGAAAGAGGCACGCGAAGGCAACAAATTCACGGGCGGCGATCCAAACCATCGCAAAGGGCCGCTGCCGAAACTCGGCGAGTGGGCGAAGCTCACCATCAGTTTGACCGATCTCGGGTTGAAGGATGGTCAGCAGATTGGTTCACTCAACCTCCAGGAATTCGGTGGTGTCGTTTACTGGGATGCCGTTGCTCTGACTGGCCAAGGAGCGAGCGCGACCAGTCCTCTGGATTCATTCCAGGTGTGGTGGAAGGGATTGAAGGGAAAGGTACCTCCGGAGTTGCCCGGTGAGTTGAAGGCCGTGGTGACGGGCGGTCCTGAAAAGAAGCACACGCCCGAGGATGTCGCCAAGTTGCGGGCCTTCTACCTCGCTTTCATCGCGCATCCCACAACCGATGATGATTTGTTGAAGGCCCAGACCGCCTGGGAGAAGGCTCGCTCCGACTACGCCGCGGCTGAGGATGCGATTCCCGGTTCGCTCATCTATCGCGATCTCGGTATGCCCCGCGAAGCATTCATCATGTTACGCGGTCAATACGACAAGCCCGGCGACAAGGTGCAGCCCGGTATTCCTGCTGTTTTCCCGCCGCTGAAGCTTGCCAAACCTTCCGTTCGCCCCACGCGGCTCGATCTCGCGAACTGGCTCGTTGCGCCCGAGAATCCGCTGACCGCTCGCGTTGCGGCTAATCGACTCTGGCAGCAGTTCTTCGGCACTGGTCTGGTTCGCACCAGCGCCGATTTTGGTACTCAAGGCGAACCTCCAAGCCATCCCGAACTGCTCGACTGGCTAGCGGACGAATACCGCAAGACGGGCTGGGACACGAAGAAGATTGTGAAACTGTTCCTGATGACTGAAGCGTTCCGTCGGAGTGCGAAGCTCACCCAAGAAGTGCGGGCGAAAGATCCCGACAACCGATTACTTGCCCACGGCGCGCGATTGCGGCTCGATGCGGAGCAACTCCGCGACAACGCACTCTTCGTCAGCGGCCTCATGAACCACGAGATGGGTGGCCGCGGCGTTCGACCGTATCAGCCCGCGAACATCTGGGAACCAATCGGCTTCGGCGACAGCAACACCCGATACTACTTGCAAGATCATGGCGCGGCACTTTATCGCCGGAGCCTCTACGCGTTCATCAAGCGAACCGCACCGCATCCGTTCTTGACGAATTTTGATGCTCCGAACCGCGAACAGGTCTGTGCAGTGCGCGACCGGACGAACACCCCTCTGCAAGCACTACAATTGATGAACGATGTGCAGCAGTTCGAGGCTGCTCGCGCGCTCGCCGAACGCACGATTGCCGAAGGCGGCAAAACGACGAAAGACCGAATCACATTCCTGTATCGCACGATACTTTCGAGATGTGCTGATGACAAAGAATTGCAACTGGTGACTGCGGCACTTGAGAAACAACGCATGATCTTCAAGGCCGATCCCACTGCCGCGAAAAAGGTGGTTTACACGGGTGAATCAAAACCGAAGGGCGTTGCGTTGGATGATGAAGTCGCGGCGTGGACGATGATCGCGAATCTCATTCTGAATTTGGATGAAACAGTTAGCAGAAATTAGCTGCTTGCCACCTGGAAAACCTGATTAGCCGCTTGGGTCTTACGCCGCGAGTCGCGGTTGCACCCACGCTCCGAGAAAGACTCATGAACCCACTGCACGAACATCTCATCAATATCACACGCCGACAATTCTTTGGCACCTCTGGCGTTCGTCTCGGCGGCCTTGCCCTGGCAATGCTCGCCGGTCGCCGCTCAGGTGCATCCGAAGCAAAGGTTGTGGAGCGTGTTCATCCGCCACTTGAAGGGTTCCCGCACTTCCCACCGAAGGCAAAGGCGGTCATCTACCTGCACATGAATGGCGGGCCGAGCCAACTCGACACGTTCGACTACAAGCCGAAACTCATCGACCATTTCGACAAAGACCTGCCCGACAGCGTGCGGAAAGGCCAACGCATTACCACCATGACAAGCGGGCAGGGTCGGCTTCCAGTCGCGCCATCGATGTTCAAGTTCAACCAGCACGGTAAGTGCGGGATGTGGGTCAGCGAACTTCTCCCGCACACTGCGAAGTTTGCCGATGACATCGCACTCGTGAAAACCGTTCACACGAACGCGATCAATCACGACCCGGCCTGCACGTTTGTCATGACCGGGAGCGAGGTGCCCGGCAAGCCGAGCATTGGCTCGTGGCTGAGTTACGGACTCGGCAGTGAGAGTAACGACCTCCCGGCGTTCGTCGTCTTCACGCCGTACTGGAGTACCGGTGCAGCGGCCCAAGCGCTATTCTCGCGGATGTGGTCGAGCGGGTTCCTACCCGGCAAGTTCAGCGGTGTCGCGCTCCGGAGCATCGGCGACCCAGTACTCTATGTCAAGAACCCGGACGGCGTTAGTGAGGGCAGCAGGCGAGCCATGCTCGACACCCTCGGCCAACTCAACCAGAAGACTTTTGAGAAGTTCGGCGATCCCGAAACGCTCACCCGCATCTCGCAATACGAAATGGCGTTCCGAATGCAGATGAGTGTGCCGGAGTTGACCGATCTCAGCAAGGAACCGGAGAAGGTACTGGATAGCTATGGGCCGGAGGTGCGGAAGCCCGGCTCGTTTGCTGCGAGTGCCCTGCTCGCCCGCCGGTTGGTTGAGCGAGGCGTTCGCGCCGTGCAGATCCTTCACCGAGGGTGGGACCAGCATTCCGGCCTGCCTGGCGAGATTCGCTCGCAGTGCCGCGACACCGACCAACCCACCGCAGCGCTCCTCGCCGACCTCAAACGCAAGGGGTTGCTCGATAGCACGCTCGTGGTGTGGGGTGGGGAGTTTGGCCGCACCGTGTACAGCCAGGGTGGGCTGTCGAAGACGAACTACGGCCGCGACCACCACCCGCGAAACTTTTGCATGTGGCTGGCCGGTGGCGGCATCAAGGGCGGGCAGGTGTACGGTGAGACCGACGACTTCAGCTACAACGTCGCGGAGAACCCCGCCCACGTCAACGACCTGAACGCAACCATTCTCCACTGTCTCGGCATCGACCACACAAAGTTCACGTTCAAGTTCCAGGGCCTCGACCAGCGACTCACCGGCGTCGAGGAACAGCACCCGATCAAGGAACTGATCGGGTAAGTCGCGCGTGAAAAGCGCGGCTCTGCCCACGCGTTGGCGGGCATCCTGCCCACGCGGGCAGACTGCCATCAGTTCCGACGTGTTGAGCTGAGGGTGTCGGCATTGTCGGCGGTGTCGGCAATCGCACAAGATTGCGATGATGTGTTTTGGCGCTACAAGGCGTTTTCCCCAAATCGCAGATTCAATCACGGTCGCTGTCAGGTCTTGTCAGGTTTTTTCGGCCTTTTGGAACACGACCATTGGCAGAAATAATCACTTCAATCATAAACAAACTCGTGATTTGGACTGGCTGACCGATCCTCTACCTCTCTGTTCTGGCCTCTCGGTGACATCTTCCTAATAACCACCGTCTGACGTGTAGGTCTGGATGAATGATTCATTGCGCGACCCGACCGCCGTCTTTGTAATGTTTCATTCCAGAGCGCGCGGAGTATAAGAAACGACCAATCCGCGTTGACGCTACCGTTGCTTATCCGCTACCCTGCGACGACATACTCACCACAATCCGGCTCATGGAAGGGCCGTTATGCTTTTGCACCGCCCGGTCACTCCTCCCGATGCCACGCAACCCAATCGGCCTCACCTGATGTGGGAGGAAACCGACTGCCCCTTGTGCGGTCGGGATGAAGCCAGCCCCCTGACCGAAGCCGCCGACCCGATTCCCACGCACGGGCCAGGGTTTCGCTTCGCAGTCGTTCGCTGTCGGCATTGCGGGCTGACGTACACAAACCCGCGGCCAACAGCAGAGAGTCTTGCTCCGTTCTACCCCCCTCACTATCCTCCACATGCCTTGCCGAGAAACTCGCAAGGAAGCCGCCTCCCATCGCGGTTCTGGAGTCGGATATTCGGCCGGCCCTGTCCCGAGCGGCGAGGATCGCTCCCTTGGCCAAGTCCTGGCCGACTCCTCGATTTCGGCTGTGGCGGGGGCAGCTATCTTTGTGAGATGGCCAGTCGCGGGTGGCGGGTGACGGGCCTCGATGTTTCACCGCAGGTGGTCCGCTCGATCCAGGAAAACCTTGGCGTTGATGCAATCGCAGGCACGCTGCCACACCCGGACCTGACTCCGGGCTTGTTCGATGTGATAACCATGTGGCAGTCGCTCGAACACGTCCACCGTCCGCTTGCTGTCCTGCGCGCCGCTTACGAACTACTCATCCCAGGTGGGAAACTGATTGTTGCAGTTCCGAATTTCGACAGCCTGACTGCCGAGTGGTTTGGAGAGAACTGGTTCGGGCTCGATCTGCCCCGACACCTGACCCACTTCACGCCGCCGACTCTAACCGAAATGTTGCGAACGAGCGGCTTCCGGGTGACGGCGATTCGCGGTTGGGTTCACGCGGACTGGCTGCGATCGAGTGCGGAACAGACCATCGCGGCGGGGGTAGGAGGGCTGACAACGAGACTCCTACGCTGGAAACCTCTCTCACGTCTGGTGGCCTGGACGAGCTACCTCCGCGGTCGATCGGACAGCATTGTGGCAGTGGCCGAGCGACCACTGTGACGGGACTGGAACCACTCCCTGCAGGTGGTCGAGGCACTATTTGCCCATCGCCTCAACGAGCGATACTGTTGCCCAACCACTGGCACTGATCGAGATGAACTGATCATTCTCGTGTGGGAAGCCGCTCTCGTAATACTTTTGGAATGGCTTGCTCCGCGATTTCACCCACCATGTGCCATCCGCCAACTGCGTCTTGACCAGAAATGAAACACCTGCACGATATGCAGGAGAATCGACCTTCAAGTCCGCGGCGTGATGCAGGGCATAGAGAGCGGATCCCGTCGCATACGCATCACTCGCCAGGGATTCGAGTTGCCCCCAACCTCCATCCATCCGCTGGGTTTTCAGCAACTCCCACGATGCCGCGGCAATCTCCTTCTCGCCCACCCCGGCCTCCTTTATCGCAAGCAACCGGAACACGCGATCCTCGGTATCTTTCGCGGCGGTCTTGATAAGCCATGTCCGGGCGTTCTCGATCCGCTTGTCAATCTGTTCCCGGTCGGCCTTCGCACCCCAAACCTTGAGACCGCGGATGGCAAAATAGGTGGTGGTAAAGTGACTGGCTTCTGTGGGTGGACGGTCGGAGGTTGTTCCCCAATGGTCTCGATTGGGCTGGAACTTCAGCAGGTAATTGGCAACCACAGCGGTCGTATCATCCGGATTGTGGCCGTCTATTTCAAGGGCGAACAGGGCGTATCCCGCTGTTGACGCCTGCCCACCAGTTCCTCTCCCCGCGCGGAATTCATCCTTGTTCGAGGCGAGGAACCCGGCCACGTGTTCTGCCTGAGCAGTGAAGAACTTCTTGGGGACATCGATTCCGCGAGCCCGTGCAGCATTGAGCGCCAGGGCAGGGGTAGCCTGATTGTGGCAGGCGAAGCAGGTCTTCTGCTCGGCATGACCCCCGGCACCAGCCAAAAGCCTTGGCACAGCGGCCGCAACCGCGGACCGGATCGGATCGGCCTTGACCGGCAGAAGCGGGATCACGATCCCGAGTGCAAGGAAGGTGGGTATCATCGAGCTGCGCTCCTGAAGACAAGTTTTCCAATCCTCAGTCCTAAGTTTAACAAAGCTGATCCCACGAACATACCATCATGTACAATCCGGTGGACTTGATTTCGCCGTAGGACGGCCTTCCCAGGCCGTCGTGACCGTCCTACTGGTATGTTTTTTCCTGCCGCTCGCCTAAGCGGGCCACCTTATCGGTGTTGTCGTCGGTGCAGGCAGAGTGCCTCATTGCTTTTTCGGCGGCTCTGGTACGGCGATTTGCTTGGCGTCGCGGGAGAGCAGGATAACCGCGAGAATGCGCGTCTTTGTTTTCGCACTTGGATTCTTGGAGACACGGTGCAGCACGCCGGTCGGTTCGTAGAAGGTCTCACCCGTCTTGAGTACCTTGGGAGGGTCATCGTTGATCGCATGCTCGTATTCCCCTTCCAGGACGTATCCAAACACCGGGCCAGGGTGCCGGTGCGGGTCGCCCTCCTGGCCGGGCTCCAGCGTCACCTCTACGACAGTCGCTTTCGCCTCTTTCCCATCGAGCTTTTCGGCGATGTCCCGCTCGGACACCACTTTTCGATTCAGCTTGGGCTTGTCGTCGTGACGGGCCAACGTCATCCCGCAGGCACCAGCCACGACACCGACCGCGAGCCCCAGGAGTACCCGGTTCATACACAGTCTCCAGTCATTGAGAGCGTTGCGAGGTCAAACAGCGGTCATTCTAGTCGCTGTGTCAGCCCAGTCTCGCCTCGGACTTCTGGGCCGATGCGATGCTCTTTCTGAACCACGATTGTGCATATAGCAATTTGAATCTCTCCAGCGAGATGGTTCACCCTTACGACAAAGCACGAAGTGAGCAGAGCCTACCCATCATCAGGCAATCGATGTGTGTTCAATAACTGGTCGAGCCAGTGGAGGAATCGGAGTTGTATAAATCTCGATAGTTGGGCAACTGAAAAGTGAATTCTGGGGGGCGTGTTCGAGAAGTGATTGGTTTCTGTTACTGAATGACCGAAAATCCAAGAACGAAGACGAACGTCTTAATGATGCAATCAGTCTCTTTAGGACTGATTGACACCGGTAGGGTTACAACAATCAGGCAAACAGGGATCGAACGGTAGTACAGGCGCTTTCGTCTGGCGCTGTGGGTATTGAGGAGACACTTCCTCGGCAGCACGCTTCCCAGTCATGCGCTCGAATAGCTCAATATCACTCTGCGTCAGCAGTGGATCGGCTAGCAGTAAGCGGATATGGTTCAGGTCCGACATAAGTGCTGCCCATTGAGTTGGCTATATGAAGTATAGCAGGGGATGTGCCGAAGTTTGGCGAAGAAGCGATGAAGAAGTTGATCGCTGACTGTGTATTACCAACCACACCGGCACCACCGGGCAATCCCTCCAATGGGCAACGATCCTTGTAACCCATTCGTTCTCACCTGGGCAATCCCATCGTTCCTCACTCTATCTCGCGCAAAACCACAACGTCCCACGTTGCCGAGATGGGCAGTTGAGAGGAATTATCCCGTTCTGCCCCTTTCACTTTCATCCCCATGTTTTAGCGCGAAACTTGCATGGAAGCGGTCTCCCATCGCGGCTCTGGAGTGGGATATTCGGGCGGCCCCGAGCGGCGAGGATCGCTCCCATGACAGAGTCCCGGCCGACTTCACATCTTTCAAGGCGATTTCGCACGCCTCTCGCTCTACTCAGAATACCGGCTACCGAACGAGAAGGCCCTGTCCCTCGTTGTCGGCGCGAAATGTACTTACCAGATTACGCGCATCGCAGTGATCCCCGTGAAGGGGAAAGGAACCATGCTCAAATAGCCGCTTCCATGAAAGCCTGCACCGGGGGGGTTGATCCCAACCACTACCATAGTGATGGAGCAAGCAAAGCATCGATAGAGTTATAGACCCCCTGGTCTCTTGCTGGTGGCTCGTTCGGCTGTCGCCGCTGAAGTCAACTCGCACGATCAGGGATTGATTGTCAGGAGAGAGGAGATTTCGACCGCTGGTGGCGGGAAGGATCAGGTCGCTGAAGTGGGCGATGCTTCG
>DASZJS010000968.1:0-13748 GCA_035947935.1 Gemmata sp.
AAGATGCCAATGGTTCGCTTCACTGGTTTGCCGGTGAGGAATGTCCAGTCCCACTCGCGGCACAGAGCAGTGCGTGGGGCGAAGTACAGCCACTGGCTGTCGTCGGCATCGTTTGGACCGAGGTAGAAATCCCACGCGGCGTATTCTGCCCAACGGTAACCCTGCTGGAGTATCGAAAGCATCAGCCCGCACGCCTTCAAGGTGCCGGTCTTGCCGGTCGTGGCCGCTTCGCCGCCGATTGTGGCGAGTTCGGGGTGGTTCCCCGTGAAGTAGAAGTCCTCACCCAGATAGCGGGGTCGCTTCTCATCCCACACCCACCGCCCACGACCACCGCCGGTCAGATTGCTTCGGTAGGCCAGTCCGGGATACGCCGTCATCCCCCCTGGGTTTTCTAGGGCCACGTAGTGGTTCCCGTGAACCGGCATTGCCTGATCCTTGTTCGCTCCACCGCCATCGGTCATCACGGGTCGCGTAGGATCGACCGCCTGCACCGCTCGTGTGCAACGAAGCATCTCCCGCTCGAATTGATCCATCAAGCCGCCATAAAGATTGATGCAGTTGATGTAGAGCCATTCATTCTCAATCGACCAGATCTGGACGCTTGGGTGATTCCGCTCGCCTTTCACCTGGGCAGCCATCTGCTCCACCCAGTTGTTCATCAGTTCCATCTTGATGTCGGACTTGTAGAGCTTTCTCAACTCTGGATCGTTCTCGACCGCCATCGAGCCGATCGCCTCACCATCGAGAATGCCGCAGCGGCGAACCGGGACGCCGTTCCGGTCCATCCAGTCGAGTGCCTCATCGGGAGACATGCCGAAGAACGGCCGGGGGCCGCCCTGCGTCGCCCCGCATAGCCGCATCGTGGTCTGGTTGGTTTTGTGGTAGTTTGCTAACCACTCAGCCGCCGTGTTACCGTTCAGGGTCGCGGTGTTCCAGCCCCGCCAGTGGATGCCGTTCAGAGTGAAATGTTTGCCGTCGCTTCCCCACTCGCGGAACCCGAACGTGGTGTGTCGGACATCCACCGGCTTGCCATCAATTTTGATGGTGGTCCGGAGGTCATAAAGGTGCGGGGCATCCGGCCACCAGAGCTTCGGGCCTGCCCACTCGCCGACCACCTCAATCGTCTGGTCTTTCCCCGCGGAGACCGCGAAGGCTTTCGGTGGCAGGCTCTTTGCAACTGCCTTGGTTGTCGGGTCCAACGCCTCGCAAACCACTTCGCCAGTCGTGTCCTTTCCTGTTGAGTTGGCGATCATCACCTCGACCGCGAGTTGTTTCTTGGCGGTTGAGGGTTTCACGAACACGTCGGCTGAGTAAGTGGGTCCGGTCGCCGTGAGTGTCGGCGTGACGAGGATACCGGACTGCTGCGCGCCCCACAGCGGATAAGCCAGATCCTGGAACCCCATGCGAGCGAAGTCCGGCGGGAGGTTGAACTTCTCGCGCAACTTCATCGGGTTCGTCGGGCTCGTCGAGTAGGCGTACCAGTAGTCGCGGATTCCGACCCGGATCTCGTTCACTTGGCCCGGCTTGATCCCCTTTGTCACATCCACATCGAACCGGACGAACGGGTGCTTGTGGAACCCGCAGGGGACGCCATTGACGGTGATGGTGGTGTTCAGGCTGTTCTGTGGGAAGGTGAGGACGAACGAACGACCAGCCAACCCGGCCGGCACATCCACTCGACACCGATACCAGAGGCGGTGTGCGAACAACAACTCGGGTTTCGCGTTCTTGTCGCCTGGCACATCGATTGCCTTCCAAAGTGGTTCTTCGGGGAAGTCCGGAATCGGTTTAGCCACCGGGCCAGGGAGTGCCTCATCGTGTCGGCAGACTTCCCAGAACCCTTCGAGCGCCACCGCTGACCGCTCGCTGTTCGTCGTTGGCGCTGGCAGCGTGAAAACATGCCTGGCAGCCTTCTCATCGGCGGCATTCCGGTCGAGTTCACCCGGCTTGAACCGCGAGTGCGGGTGGAACGGGCCGGCACTCAAGCAGAAGCAGTCAGACGCATACAGTACACGATCCAGATTGCCCTTGGCGTCCTTCGGGTGGGGTATGCGGATTTCGAGTGTGTGGTCGCCTTTCTTGAGTTCCCGGTCGCCCATCCGGAGCCAGCCCACCTCGTTCCAGGTGCTGAGTTCCATGAGGTCGATCGTCTGGAACTTCGCATCCTTCGACCGGATCGCGGTCCACTCGCCTCCATCGATCCGCCACTCGAACGGGCTGCGGACATACTCCATACCAGCACGGTGCCAAACCTCATACTTGCCATCCACAGTGGCTGCGAACGGATACTTCAACACAGCTCCTTCGGCCGGGAGTTGTTTGGCAACGTCCTTTGCCTCGATATGCAGGAACAGCCACTTCCCGCCCGAAAGCCAGTCCGGGTGGGCGGCATCCGCTGGTTTGGTCGGGAAGCTCCCGGGGCCGGGTTGCTCGGCCTCGATCCAGACGAATGGGGGCGGTGCCGCGACCGTGACCGCCGGGGCGAGCAACAGTACTGCGATCGCGGCAATAACGATGCGGCGATCGACTGAGCGACGTGTGAGAAGGCGGTTCATGGAGACTCCGAGGCGAGGGCGAGTTTCAAAGAAGGCCGAATGAGGTAACCAAGCCCTGAAAATCACGCCTTCCATGTTGCAATCTGCCCAGTTCGTAACGACTGGTTGGCCATGTGTGCCGCGGATGCAGCGCTCACTCCAGCCTCCACCGGACACGCGGGCTTCTTGCGAGTGCGAATGCACTCCACCCAGTTCAATAAGTGCAACAACTCACCGTCGGGTTTGTCGTAGAAATCGAGTCCCTTCGTGCCCGTGCCCAGCACCAATTCGCTTGGCAACGGTGCCTTTTTGCCGCGATCGGGAATAATCTCATACCGCCCGCGATCGATGTACAGCGTCCCCTCCGTTCCCATGAACTCGACCATCGCCCCGTTGTGGCTATTGCTGAACGTGCCCTCGAAATACACCTGCACTTCCTTGTCCGGATAGCGAAGAAGCGTCTGCACGGTATCCGGAGTCTCCCACACATCCTTTGCCGAATACCAGTCGCCCGCGCTGGCAGCGGTGGTCGGGTGATCGAGGTCGAGGAACCAGTGAACGACATCGATCCAGTGAACCATCAGGTCGGTAAAGAGACCACCGCCGAAGTCCCAGAACCATCGCCACTGGCGGAATTTGTAGGCATCGAATTCTTGTTGCTTCGCCGAGCCGAGGAATCGCTTCCAATCCACGGTCTTGGGGTCCATCGCATCCTTGTATCGTTGAGCCCTCGCGGCGTTCCGGTTCCAGGTGCAGTGGACCTTGTGAACCTTCCCGATGGTGCCGGCCTTCAGCAGATCGTAGGCTTTGAGAATGTGCGTCATGCTCCTTTGTTGAGTGCCGACCTGCACGATCCGCTTGTTCTCGTTCTGAGCCGCGATCGCTGCCTTGCCTTCCACCAGATCGTGCGTCAGCGGCTTCTCAACGTACACGTCCTTGCCGGCCTTACAGGCATCTATGGTGAGCGGGACGTGCCAGTGATCGGGCGAGGCGATGAGCACGGCATCCACATCTTTGCGGGCCAGCAACTCCTCGTGCTGCCTGGTGGTAAAAGCTCGCGGGTCCGCGAGCTTCGCACCCTCGGCCAGATTCTGCTCCCACACATCGCAAACGGCCGTGATCTTGATGTTGGGAAGCCCCGGGAAAGATTTGAGGAGATGTTTGCACCGTCCGCCAACACCGATCAGGCCGATTTGAAGAGTATCGTTGGCGGCAAACCCGCGGGACGATTCAAGGAGTAACCCGCTGGCGGCAACACTGGCAGAAGCCAGAAACTCGCGACGATCGGTTGGCATGGGAGAGGATCCTCATTCCCTCGCTGCCAATCGCATGGCGAGGGGTAACGATGGAAGAACACGATCACTACGGTATCCCGCCGCGAATCGCGTGTATAGCGATCAGTTGGTCTAATGGTGTTTTTCAAGCCACACTGCAATCGCCACGGTGGGGGCAAGCACAAATGTGACTCGCTCACTTTGTGCCAGGCTCTGCCCACGCCTGGACAGCCCGTCAGCAGTTCAGACGTGTTGAGTTCAGAGTGTCAGTGTTGGCAGCGGTGTCAGTAATCTCACAAGATTGCGATGATGTGTTTGGGCACTTTAACAAGGCGTTTCCCATCCCAATCACAGATTCAAACACCAGTCGCGGTCACAAATCGTCATGGGTCAAAGCCCCTCATGACGCGATCATTGATCGCAATAATCACTTCGATCATAAACGAACTTGTGATTTGGATTGGCTGACCGATCCTCTAACTTTCCTTGTTCTGGCCCCTCTGTGACATCATCCGAATGACCAGCCGTTTAGGGAGCAGGTCGGGATGAATAATTCATCGTGCGACTCAAACCGCCGTCATTGTGATGGCTCATTCCTGAGCGCGTGAAGTATATTGTAAAGGGCGAAAGTGTTTAATCAGGTGAATTGTATGTATGACGACAATCTTACCCGGCGTCGGCGAAAACCGAAAACGAGGGGTCCGTCGATAGGGCTTTTGATAGGGCTCACTCTCGGAATCATTTTTGTAATTTGCCTGGGGCTCACGTTCATTATAGTCTTATCGTCCCGTCCGAATCGAAGAGATACAGATACTGTCGCGAAGGAAAGTTCTGTTCCCTCAGACACGACAGACGAACACCAGTCACCCAAGCCCAAAACTGGAGATTCAATCCCACCTGTTGATCCAAAGCGGCCCATGTCAGAAGTATTTCAACCGCTCTCGAAACGGCCACCTTTGCCTGAAGGCTGGGTCGAGTTCCGCCATCCGAAGGGAGTTTACTCTGTCTATCTTCCAGGAAAGGCACATTTGATTCATTCCTACTCCCAAAATGGCCCGAAAAAGCAACAGAACTCGTTATACGGCGGCGTTTTCACATCTGAGGAAACCTATTCAAATAAACCGACTCCCGATCAGCCCACGTTATGTGGCATTTCCATCAGGACTGGTCCGCCGAGCACCCTACAGCCGATTATCAATGCGATGTCGTATCAAGGTTCTCCGGAAGTCTTTCCGGGCACCACATGTTCCATAACCAAAATCAACTGGTCCGGTAAGCAGGCGATAGAAATTGTAACGGAATGTGACTCGCTCGGGATGCTGGCGGCATTTCCAGGCAGCACCCAATTCATGCAGGCCTTGCAACAAAATGGGGGAGAAGACAACGTATCGAAAAAATACAAGTCTTATATTCGGCAATTGCTTCTCAACGACAAGCTGATAGCATTTGAACTCCTCAGTGGTAAAGGATCTCCAAGCGACACTGAACGGACGGCCTTCTTCGAATCGGTGGTCTTTGGAAAATAGTTCGAGTGGCTGAATCGATTCGCTGACGAGGAATGTCTGTAAAGTGGAGTGCAATCCTCATTTCTACTTGAAACTGAGTGGTTATAGCCATTGCCCTGTACCAATTTCAGCTGTGTCTCGGGTCATTGAAATGAAACACCCCCGCGGGTTTTCCCACGGGGGTGGATGAAGGTGAGCTTCCAGATGTCTTCAGACTGCCGCCGAAGCTCGCCCGCCGCTTATGGGCCGCTTTCAGTACGATCAATCGTCGCGGAACTTGTTGTGGCAGATTACGCACTTCGCGTCGAGCGACTTGATGAGCGTGATGATTTCCTTTTCGCTGGCTCCCTTGCCTTTGGCGGCCTCATCGCCCAATTTCTTGGAAAACTCGATGGAATCCTTGCTCAACTTGACCCATTCATCGGTATTCGCTTTGTTGGCCTTGGCCTTGTCGTTCGGCATGGTCGCCGCGTAATCGAGAAGGACGGCAGTTCGTGCAGCCAGCACTTCAACATCGGGGGGATTGACTGCCAATTTCTTATCGCGGATGTCGCGGATGTCCTTTTCGATGTTCAGACCGCCCACTTTTGCAAGGCGGAAGGGGGACATGACCTCATCCAGAGCGTAGCTATTGAGCTGGGCGAGGCCCCCAGGAGGAAGCGGAGCAGCGCCAGGTTTGGTCGCCAAGCCCTTGGCAGCGGCGAGAGCATCCTTGAAATTCTTGGCGGCGATGGCCTCGGCCACCTTGAGTGCCTGAGCCTTCAAAGCGCTGTCGCCAGTTGCCTCACCGTACATGGCCAGCACCATGGCCATCGACTTGGCGGTTGGGCCATATCGCCTGGCCTCCTTGGCATCGTTGTCGCAGGTGGTCAGGTGTTTCTGGAGCTGGGCGATATCGGCCTCGGCGGCCTTCTTGTAGATATCCCTAGCCAAGGGTGGGGCTGCTGCTGCCCCCGAAAGAAACCACAGGCCGGCGACCAAAGCGGTTCCGCTGGCCAGCGATCGAAGCTGGGTGGTCACGAACTCATCTCCTTGGGGCAAAAACAGGAAGCGAGAGGGTGGGAAGCGGGTAGCCCGGTCACGTCGGTCAACCCGTGGCCTCGCGGGAGTATTATTGCATCCAAAACCAGAGTTTCCAGTGGCGTGGCTACTATCCTCTTCGTCTCACCTGCCGTGTTGGGGGGCTGAGCGACCAATAAGCAAAGAAAGCCAAGGGCATCCATTCATCTGGAAGCTGATCTTCCAAGGGTGGTATTTCTCGCCACTTCCCACTTTCGATTAGCTGGTCGATTGCAACCGAGTAGGATTTGGCGATTCCCATTCGTGCCGTATCATCCCTCGTGCCCCGAAATTGCATGGCCAATACACCAAGAAGCTTGTCGGGCGGCACTGTTTTGAGTCGAGTACGTTTCATTAACTCATGACCTCCTTACATACAGTTCCCGAATCTGCGGCGCGGGTACATATTGAACCCGAGAAGTCCGGTGAACTCATCCATGCTTCCCGTCAGCAGAGGTAATGCCAAGCGTTCAAGCCAAGTCGTGCAATTGCAGTCGCCATCCCCATCGGGGAAACCATATGAATACTGACTAACCTTACGCTCAGCAGATAGCTTACGCTGAAAGGTTTGAAAGCTTGGGTTCGGCAAGACTACGTCAAAGGTTAAAACCGTTAGCCCTTGCTCTGCAGCCGCAACAAATACGTGTGTGTCATCGGAAACAACTCCCTGGAAGGCATCGCCATTTCTGAGCCGCTCCATCGCCTGCCAGAGCGAAAGTCCGCCGATATCGGGGTTGAAGCCGTATATAGTCCGATCCCGGTCCGTGGATACTCCCGTATGCCCTGCATAGAGCAAGCAATCTACTGGCGAGGGTCCGGGGCCACGACCACGCTTTTCATCGTCGAGTGCCCTCCTGACGCGCTGCCCGAATGCAGAACGGTCCCCCCGGAATGTATGAACAGTGACTGTTCGACATTGCGGCACTGCCTTACTCATCGGGCCTGCTCTCTTCTTGAGTAGCCATCGGCTCCATGCGCAAGGAAGGCTTACACATTTTACACTCTTCCCCGCCCCGACCGCTGCGTCATTTCTGAGACCCAGCGATTATCCCGTCTGCAAGGAAGCTGGCTGCCAGAATGGACTTCTGTTACAAAACCGCTTTCAGTTGTCCGTTCTACGAACTCCCATCCATTGAACAAAATATCCTGCTCTGCAAACCCAGGACGAGCAATTTTTTCGGAGAGTTTTTCGCGATAGAAAGCCAAACGTATCAAAGAGATCTGTCTGATCGACTCATCGGGATTGGGTGGGCGACCATGCCGATTCGGGCTACCATGCCCCGACCAGAGTGGTCTGAACCCAGCCCGCGGAGAACGATCATGCGTCCGAATCCCGTGAAGCGACTTTTGAAAGAAGGGAAGCCAGCGGTTGGCACCTGGCTATCGCTCGGCAGTATAACAGCCGCCCGATTCCTGGCCCGAATGGGCTTCGACTGGCTGACGGTGGATATCGAACACTCGCTGGTGAATGTCGAGACTACTACCCACATCATCGCTTCAATTGCCGATGCCGGGTGTGTTCCGCTCGCCCGGGTGCCGAGCAATCGGCACGACCACATCAAGCGTGTACTCGACAATGGTGGATATGGCGTGGTGGTTCCGATGGTGAATACCCGGCAGGAATCGCAGGATGCGGTGGCGGCGTGTCTTTATCCACCCCGTGGAAATCGGAGCGTGGGTGGCAGCGTCCACGCCTTGAACTTTGCCGCAACTCCGGCCGATTATTACGCGAAGGTCGATGACGAAGTACTCATCGTCCTGCAATGCGAACACATTGCAGCAGTTCGGAACTTCGATGCGGTTTACTCGGTCCCGGGAATCGATGCCGTGTTCGTTGGCCCGAACGATCTGGCTGCGAGCATGCGAACCCCCGATGGCAAGCCACCTTCGCAGGAGGTGTTCAAGCAAACGCTGGCCGACATCCTGGCAGGGTGCAAGCGGAACAAGGTCGCTGCGGGCATCCACACATTCAGCCTCGAAGAGGCAAAGATGCGGATCAATGATGGCTGGCAGTTCATTGCGGTCAACAGCGAATTGAAGTTCATGACCGATGGAGCGAAGCAGATCGTGGATGGTCTTGGCCGGGGTGCTGGCGAAGTGGCGAAGTATTGAATTAGTGTTCAGTGTTCATCAAAGGAATTGAAATCTAGCTGGCGGTGTCTGAACAATCTAACTGAACGCTAACTTGTTGTTGGTTTTTCGGCATGATTCAAGATCACGTTTTGGAATTGTTTCGTTTCCTCCGCGGTGAGAACCTTGGCGATTTCCTTCTGCAAATCTTCCCGAGACAACTCCTTGTCTTTCAGCGGGTTTAGCTTTGCCAGCACCGCTTCAGGCACCTTCGCATTCTGCAAAGCTGTAAACGCTTGGTCCGTGAGTTTGAACCATACTGGTTTTTCGCCCGATTCGCCCGGTCGGCGGAACTTCGCGGGTAGCTTCGGTCGTTCGGTTGGCGGTGGAGTTGGCTTTTGATTGAGAGCCTTGTCGGCGATATCGGTTCGGTAGTGCATTCCGGAAAAATGGATTCGCTTGATCGCTTCATAGGCTCGGGCCTTTGCCGCAGCGAGATCGTGGCCCAGGGCGGTCACTCCCAATACCCGCCCACCATCCGTCACAATGCGGTTCCGTTCATCGATCTTCGTTCCCGCATGGAAAACCTTCACATCCCGTAACTGTTCCGCCTCGGCAATTCCCTCGATTGGTTTCCCATTAGTGTATTTTCCTGGGTATCCGCCCGAACAAAGCACCACGCACACGGCAGGCCGTTGATCCCAGACGACCTTGTCCTCGAACTCGTGCAACCGCTCATCGGCCACGGCTTCGAGCAAATCGACGAGGTCCGTCTTGAGTCGCATCAGAAGGGTTTGCGTTTCGGGATCGCCAAACCGACAGTTGAATTCCAGGACGCGCAGCCCCTGATTGGTCAGCATGATCCCGGCAAAAAGCACGCCCTGAAACGGGTATCGCCCGCGCTTCATGGCGTGAATGATTGGGAAGAAGACCTCGCGTTCCAGTTCGACGAGCAATTCCGGTGTTGCAACCGGAGCGGGACAGTATGCTCCCATCCCTCCAGTATTTGGTCCGGTGTCGCCATCGTTAACCGCCTTGTGATCCTGGCACGGTGGGAGAAGCAAAAAAGTTCGACCGCTCACCAGCGCCAGGACCGATACTTCCTCGCCGTCCAGCCGTTTCTCGACGACGATTCGCCTCCCGGCGTTATCTCCGAACTCGGCATCAGTCATGATCCGCCTGACCGCCTGCACAGCCTCGGCCGAATTCTTGCACACGACCACGCCTTTGCCGGCCGCGAGCCCATCCGCCTTGACCACCACGGGGTAATCCCGAGTTTCAATGTGAACGCGGGCCGGTTCGGGGTGGTCGAAGATTTGGAAATCGGAGGTCGGCACATCGGCGTGTCGCATGAGTTCCTTGGCGAACACCTTGCTTGCTTCAATCCGGGCGGCATCCTGCGACGGCCCGAACACCTTGATGCCGCGCTTCCTCAAAAAGTCGGCCAGTCCAGCCGCAAGAGGATCTTCCGGGCCGATCACCACCAAGCCGATTTGTTCTTTCGTGCAGAAGCGAGCAAGCCGATCCATCTCGAAGTGTTCGATGGGGACGTTCGTGGCACCATCCCTGGCAGTACCCGCATTTCCCTGAGCGCAGAACAGCTTTTCCAGCCGAGGGGACTGTTTCAACTTCCAAACCAGAGCGTGTTCGCGCCCGCCTTTGCCGATCACCAGAATGTTCATGAGGATAAGCTCTCAGGCATCGACTTTCTGCTATCGGCCAGGTTTTGTGGTTTTGTAAGGTGGGTCGAGGCTTTGCGAGGCCCACCATCTTGGTATTCGTGGTATTGGTGGGCCTCGACGTGCTACGCACGGCTCGACCCACCCTACAAGACAAGAGGATCGGTCAGTTTTGTAGGGTGGGTCGAGGCTTTGCGAGCCCCACCATTTCCGTGTTCGTGGTAGTGATGAGCCATTAATTAGCGGATTGCTGTTGCCTGATCGCTTCCCACAGTTCCAGAATGTTCCGTCGATTCTGGCCGAGATCGCCAACCCCAACCCGGCTCTTGCTCGCCGCGTGAATCATCGTACCGGGTCCAGCCGGCTTGAGAGTTACCACAATGTCATCCACGAAACGCATCGTCCGCGTCCGCCGGGTCAACCGCAACTCACCGGGTACTGGCGATTCTTCGACCTGCCAGTGGGGTAACGTCGCTACTGCCTTCTTCACGAGTTCAATCGCCGGGTCGAGGGTTAATGGCACAACCAGTGGGGTAAGATCCGTGTGAGTCGGTTCGTGGGTGTTGGCCCAGTTTTTGGTGAACCACCGCATCAACCCCATACTGATCTCCGACCAAGTCGTTCCAAGCCCGTGCGTCAGAGACAGTGTATCGGCCACCCCATCCCCGGCTACGCGATTCAACTACCCAAGCGTGGACAGGAATAGCACCGCGCACGCAGTCAGAATTTCCCAATACTTGCCATGTGACGGGGGAACTATTGGATTCCATGGGCGGCCTGTTCGTGTGGAAGTGGAGGGTCGAATTGTGTTAGTTTGCTGCAAGGGGTGTATCAACTCTCTGCGCAAAGATCCGGCAAAACATCTTGAGAAGCTGAAATGATGTCCCTGGGGGCCATAAATCACATTACAGTTGGGGCATGTCAGCACAGTCCCTCAAACTCCGTGGAGATTGATGTGAGATATCATCGTCGGAATGCGGGGCACATCCTGAAAGCTGCTGTGTGGCTGATAGTCATCGGTGCGTGTCTGGTTCTGTGCGCACCCCTGTCAGCCCAGGAGCCCAAACCGCGGGCCACCCTCCAGGGGCACACCGAGTCCGTCCTGTCACTGGCCTTCAGCCCGGACGGTAAAATCCTGGCATCGGGAAGCGATGACAACTCCATCAAGTTATGGGACGTGGTGACCGGCAAGAACACCACCACCCTGAAGAAAGCGTCTGAGTATGGGGTTGACTCGGTGGCGTTCAGCCCCGACGGCAAGACGCTCGCCGTGGGGTGCGGCGGCAACACGATCAAACTGTGGAACCCGGCCACCAGCAAGAGTACCACGTTACACGATAAAACCTCGGAGTACGCGAGACCCATAGTTGTGTTCAGCCCGGATGGCAAGACCCTGGCTTCGGGGGGCCGGTGCATCAGCGATATGAAACTATGGGATGTGGCCACCGGCAAGAACACTGCCACTCTCAAAGGGTATGACGTCTATGGTGTCAGGGCCATGGCTTTTACGCCGGACGGCAAGACCCTGGTCACAATGGGTTGTTACGATGGGCTCAAGCTGTGGGATGTGGCCACTGGCAAGAACACAGCCACGCGGGAGACTACAAGTAGCGTCCGCTCTGCGGCATTCAGCCCGGACGGCAAGACACTGGCCACGAGCGACGGCACCGTCGAGCTGTGGGAAGTAACTACCGGCAAGAAAAAGGCTACACTCAACAAAAGGGACACCGACACGGCGTGGTGTTTGGCGTTCAGTCCAGATGGCAAGACACTGGCCTCCGGGAGTTGGGACCACAGCATCAAGATGTGGGATGTGGCCACTGGCAAGGAACTGGCCACGCTCACAGGACATACAGACACGGTATTGTCTTTAGCCTTTAGTACCGATGGGAAGACGCTGGCTACTGGGAGCGAAGACAAGACGATCAAGCTGTGGGATGTGGCGAAAGGCAAATAGCGCAGTTTCGCGGGAGATGAGGTTTGCATGCGGCGATCCATCACGGATGGAAGCGGGCGAAAGGCAAGGCCAGGCGGTGTGGGGCGGTTCAAGTCGCAGGTCTTGGCCGTTATAGCCGCCATCCCCGAAGGCCGAGTCACCACCTACGGAACCATCGGTCAGCACTTGCAAGTCACGGCCCGTCAGGTTGCCTTCATCCTCGCGAGGCTCACGGCCGAGGAGTCCGAGCAACTGCCCTGGTTCCGGGTCGTAGCCGCGAACGGGGTCATCAGCACGACCAAGCTGGGAGCTGTCGGCCGCAGACAGATCGCGCGACTCCGGTCTGAGGGCGTCGCGGTGACGCCACGGAACAAGGTCGAGGACTTCCGCGTGGTTGCCTGGTCCCCCGGATGAACGGTCGGCTATCGAGCCGAGGCCGGGGCTGTATCTGACCGGGCCGGCCAGCTTGGATACACGAGTACGCGAACCAAGGCGAGGGTAACCAAGATGCCCTGGGAACTCACAATGGTTAACTACGATGGCAAGCCGCCTCGTTTTCGTAAGGATGCCGATGAACGCCGCGAGCTGCCGTTGGGCACTCTCGATGAGGTTCGCAACCATATCTCGACTGTCTTGCCTGAAATTAAGTGGTCCGTGGAACCGCCCCTGATCGAAATGATGAAAGCAAATGGCTCCAATCTTTGGGAGGATTGGGACGAAGAGATGAAAGCAGCGGCTTCAATACCAAAACTCCAGGCCGTCTACTATCGTGCCAATCTCTCCATCGAGATGTTTGGCTTTGAGCAAAATGGGCCGTTGCGTTTCGTGCTCATGGATGTGCGCGGCAGCGACAACCCCATACCCATCCTGAGAAAGCTGTGTGAACCCAGAGGGTGGTCATTCGCGGAGATGAGCAAAGATGGTGAATTCCTGGATCTCTCTGGAAACGACAAGAGATGGGATAACTGGCAACACTATTTGAACTACGCAATCGACCAGGTTCAGGATTCTGACGAGTGAGTTCTATCTGAAGAAGTAGCCACCGCACAAAACTCAATGACCACCATCGTCGTCGAAACTCGCATCGCTGCCCCGATTGAACTGTGCTTCGATCTTGCACGCGATGTGGATGCGCACCTCAAGACGTCCTCCTCTACCGGTGAGCGAGCAGTTGGCGGCAGGACTTCAGGACTCCTTGATCTCGGTGACACTGTCACCTTCGAGGCTGTGCATTTCGGTATCCGACAGCGGCTCACGTCG
Organism: Gemmata sp.; assembly: GCA_035947935.1. GTDB lineage: Bacteria > Planctomycetota > Planctomycetia > Gemmatales > Gemmataceae > Gemmata. The sequence continues at coordinate 13,318 of DASZJS010000968.1, forward strand.
AAGATCGTCGAGTTCGATCGTCCGAGTCGCTTTGTGGATGAGATGGTGAAGGGTGCCTTTGCCAGCCTCCGACACGTACACGAGTTCGTCGTTGATGGAGAGTCAGTCCTGATGCGTGACACGCTTACTTGGCGGTCCCCTCTCGGGTTTCTCGGAACTGTTGCAGACAAGCTATTTGTCGAGAGGCACATGAGGGCTTTCATGGTGGAGAAGCAGTCGAAGTTGAAGGAGTATGCTGAGCGCACGATGAGTGATGCTGGTCAATCGCTCTCAAAGCCCCCGACTTGAATAAAAGCGAACACCGCGAGAGAGGCTCCGGCGAGTGATGGTCTGCGGTGTGCGGACGTGATACGATACGACAAAGGAGGTGGCTGTGATCGAATTGACCGACCAGCAAGTAAAAGAAGAAGAATACGACGACAGTCCGTGGA
>DASZJS010000969.1:0-1795 GCA_035947935.1 Gemmata sp.
GACTGCGACGAGGCGAGGCCCTTCCATTGCGACAGAGGCTTTGCCCGAACAACGGCGAAAGAGGCATCGCTGACCGCAGCCATCGCGATAGCGTTCGCGATCTGCTGCTCGCTCAGGCCGAGTAGCCGTCCAGCTGCTGCATTATGTGAGAAGGCCAGTTGCGAAGTGTGGTCGAAGCCGCTGCTCATGAAGTTGGCGTGATCAACCAAACGGGACTGCACGGTGTAGCCCAATGCAACTGCGAGCATTAAGTCGCGTCCGCTGCCGCCTACGTAGTCGGCCATCGTCAGCGCCACGCCGAAATTGTCCGCCGTGTGGCAGGTTTCGGTTGGTGCAAGGAAGTTGTCCATGAAATCGACGTAGCGCACGAGCGCGGTGTGCCAGAACGCCGCGTAGATAGGGTTTGCTTGTCCGCCGCCGATCAACGTGGTGGGGCCGGTCCCGCCGAACTCCGCGACCTGCGCGCGACAAGCTTCGATCGGGCTCGCGCCGAGTGCGGCGATGGAGCAAGCCAACGAGTCTAGGATGTGGATGGGTAACTGCCTGCGTGATTCGGCCGAGAGGTCGGCGAAGGAGGCGCGGGCGGCATACTTTGCGAGGGCTTCAACTTGAGTCATGATTTGGATTCCCCGTTTCTAGTAGTTAGGTTCATTTTGTTTAGTGCGTTAGGGCGATGAAAACTCCCATCGTGACGATCGAGCCCATTACGCTGAGAAACACGGAGGATGCTGCCTCCTCCTGCGCGACGCGGTACTGCAGAGCAAGCATGAGCACAATAGGCATGGATGGAATGGCCGTCGCCAGCACAGCCTCACTGACTACAGGATTGCCATAGCCCATCCATCGCAAACCACCCAGAACCAAGGCGGGCTGAATGATGTTTTTCAGGAATACGAAGAACAAGATATACCGGTTGACTTTGATCTCGCCGGATGCGAGCACGATCCCGCAGGCAAAGAGCGCGACTCCAGCAGATGCATGGCCAAGCAGGGCAAGCGAGTGGACGATGAGTTGAGGAATGCGGAGGCCGCACAACACGATAACGAAAGCGAGGACCGGCGCCCAAATGATCGGTTCTTTGACGGTTTCCACGAGTTTGCCGGTGAACACCGAGACGTAAGATTGTGGGGCGGATGCAGAAGCGCTTCCTGCCTGCAGAACAGAACTTTTGTTCTGTGAGTCTCTTCCAGTCGAATCCAATGCGAGAAGCAGAACCGTGACTGGCACAACCGTGAGATTGATGACCAGGCTGGCTATCGCGATCGGAATGGCGCTGAGCCCTCCGAATAGATCGCCGAGCACGGCTGGGCCAACGAAAGGCACTGCTGGCGCGGAAGCCGTCAGCGCGGACAGCGCGCTATTGCTCACTTTCATATGAAGAACTAGTCGGGAAAACAGAAACACTACACAGTAGAAGCCAATGATGCCAACGCACAGGGTAATAACTAGCGGCAGGTCCTGACTGAGTGCCTTGCGCGACGTCATAACGGTTCCGGCAAAAAGCGCCAGCGGTACTGCGTATTGAAGTACCATCCGATTCAGGGTCGAGGCATCCTTTGACCCAAAGTCGTGTCGCCAGGCCGCCACGAAACCGAGCAAAAAGGTGACGACCATCGGAAGGAGTGCGCTCAGAATGGTATCTAGCATGGCTGTTGGCCTCGTGTCCTGAACTTCTCAAATCAGGTGCATGCTCTTGGCCGCCGCGGTGAGCTCACCTTGGAACTCGGGGTGCGCCAGGGCGATCAATGCTTTGGCGCGCTCCGTCGATGACTTACCTTTGAGGTCCGTCCAACCG
>DASZJS010000970.1:0-6037 GCA_035947935.1 Gemmata sp.
ATCGGGATCAACACCAGAAAATGCCAAAAATATTTGGGTTGCTTGGCGCTGCGATTTCCAACTCCCTGTACACTCTGTTCCGGGCCGATTTGATGAAGCTCTACGCCCTCTGCGCTGTCACCAAGTCGCACTTCAACTTGATGGTCATGCCACAGGATTTCCACGGAGAAACGAGTAGTGCTGCATTCGATCCCGCAGAACTCACCCGGATGTTCTGGCTCGGCTACCAGATGGCTGCAGGTGCCGGCGAATGGCTAACCACCCCGCCCGACACGCTTCCTGGCGAAGCCTCTCCTCCCCGCACGGGACTTGAGTTCCTCACACCAAAGTGATGACTGGCTCTAACGCGATTCCGTTAGACTCGCCGCGGGATGCCAACTAGGCGCCGAAGGTCATTTGCTTGGCTCTTCCGGGCCAAAATCAAGACGGTATCGACCGCAGATCAGTATCTCATTGGCGCACTCTTCGGTTCGGACTATTTGAACCAGAACAGCGAGGTCTTCGATTCCCGACACACGATCAAATGCCACGTAGAGGTGTCGTGTCAAGGGCTTAGAAGGAGAGAAGATCGACAGCCCACTCTCAGAAACATCCTTACACCTGCCATGAATCGGAGAATCAGGTCTGCCATCCGGATGAAGCGGGAGAAGGGTGACGGGGAATGTCGCTGGGAAGCGGGGGAATTGTCGCCTCTCTTCGATGTTGTTGAGTTGTTCATGAATCTCTTGAATTAATTTGACGATCGCTTGCCCAGCAACTCGTTCGAAATCCACTGGCGGACTGCCATACAATTTACCAGTCGTCAGGATCTCAGCAGCCCCACGACCCGGTTCTGGGAGCTGGACCACCACTTCCAGGCCTGAGTTGAGTTCCTGCATCGACGAGATGCCAAAGATGGAAGACTTTACTGGAACCAAAATCGGTCGTCGAAAGACCACTCGACCAGTGTTCGCAGATTCTATCGTGGCTCCTGTTTCATCTCGCAACTGGTGAAGTTTGACTTGGGCAACCCGCGGGTCGATGCTGCTGAGGAATCGGCATGACCAACTCCCATCAGGCTGCTGAACAACTCTGCCAAGTCTCGAAACTGTACTCTCACCGGCTTGTGCGGCCAGTACTACTTTCCGTACCAACTCCTCAGCATTGCAGAGAGGCTCGCAGCTTGGGCGACCCATCAAATGTTCCACGGGAAAGATGGATCGGATCAGCTCAAGCTTAAAAGGAAAGGGACCATAGGATTCATCGGTGGACGGAGAGACCGGGGGAGGAGTGCTGGTGGCATCGGCACTCGATTGTTTTGCTAAACCACTGCTGGTAATGAGCCGTGGAGGGTTCTGGCGGCCACCTGTTAACGCAACCGATAGTGAGAATTTGTGGGAGGTCCGGGGAGTGGGGTTACCCGATGCACCGACATGAAGATCGCGAGCCAGGGGTTGATCGGCATCTGATTGTTTTGCTGGATGCTCGGGAATCGAGGGCCGCTTTTTGGAGGGGGTGATCAGAGCGAGACGGGTCGTGCTTACCGGCGCTGAGGGTAGGATGGTCAATGCACGGATGAATGCCATACACGATGGGAAGCGGTCCTCGGGCTGCTTTGAGAGTGCATGCACGACCGTGGGCCGATCTCGCTCCGGAAGCCTTGAGAGGTCAGGTGTGGCAGAGAGGTGCTGCGCCATGATCTGCTGTGGTGTGTTGCATGCGAAGGGGAACGTGCCGGTGAGCAACTCGTGGTAGACGAGGGCAAGGCTGTACTGATCAGAACGGCTGTGGATCTTCCCCTGGTGGGCTTCAGGTGCAGCATATTCCGGAGTGAACCCACGATTGCCGAGACAATACTTTCCTCCCTCCAACTTGTTCACCAGCCCATAATCCCCTAATTTCACGTGACCACTTGTGAGGAACAGATTCGCTGGCTTTACATCCATGTGTTGTAAACCATGCTTGGCACTTATGAGATCAAGTGCCTCGGCAGCTTCCATCAGATACCCAATCAGTTCCTCGCGGGGAATGCCCGGAAGACCTTGAGCGATACACTCATGGAAACGGTCGCCGAGCTGGTGATCGGCCAATTCCATCACCATCACCAAATCATTTCCGACCAGTTCGACACGTTCGAGGGAAAGCAGAAATGGGTGGCGGATTGCCTTGACCTGTTGGAACGCCTCATATTCTTGTCGGAGTTGATCGCTTGTGTCCCTGAGTGTCTCGGTGTCGCCGGAGACAAATTTGATGGCTTTGTGCAGCCCTCCTGGAGCTTCGCATTTCCAAACCTCACCGAACCCTCCGCGTCCGAGTGGCTCGATCAGAATATAGCCAGGGATTGGTTCCCAGCCCGCCTGCTTTGTAAAGGGTTGTTGCGTTCCGTTATCGCGAATCAATGGCATGGGCGTGCCCGCGCGAGGTGGTGTTCAATGCCTTGACTGTAGAACACATCCCGACAAGGAGCAGTTCCCGATTTGCAAGAATCGCTCAGGATCGCAGCGCCGAATGGGATGCTTCATTCCTCTCCTGAATCAACATCCCCCAAAGCCAAAGATGTGGAGTTAGGTGGCGAGGAGCAGTTTCTGTCTGGCAGGATTGCGATGGCGGTAACTCGATGCTGATGAGCCCGCGAGTCCATTCACAGTGTCGAAAACAACGGCGCACCAGACACTTGTGATCGAGTCAAACGCGATTATCGCGCAGGGCGCAGAAGAATCACATGCGCGAAAATCATTACTAGTGTCATTCACCGCGACCATTTGTGAGCTATAGGTGAAGTGTTGATCCATGTGAGAGGAAGCGTGCGTACCCTTGCGAGTGCCCGCACCTCCCACCGATTCGCCCAGTTGCTCTGGTTCGAGCCGGTTTTCCATCTCACAACTCTGCTACGGGGATGTGTGGATTGTGATTTTTTGGTGTGAATAGCAAGCTCGCCCAAGCTTCCCTCTTGCTTGTATTCCCACCAAACAACGAACAGTTCACGATCGACATCACCACCCCACGAATCCAAGCCGACAGGGAAGTGGAACTCGCACTCAAAAACGCAGGCTCGCCATGGATTCAGCACGTATTGTGCTTGTTACCGACGCTCCACAAGCGCGAAGGTGGTCCAACGCTGCCCACCTCCGGATCGGCCGATTGCCCGATCTGGAAGTTGTTATCGATGACGCATCGATCAGTCGACGCCACGCCGAACTGGTTCTTGAGGATGAGGGGTGGGTGGTCCGAGACTTCGCAAGTATGAACGGCACACACTTGAATGGAGTTCGGATCGGGCGAACGCCGCGGCGGGTACGTCAGGGGGATACGATCCGGGTGGGCAACATCGACCTCCGGATTGAAGCTCTCCACGACCGGCCGGCGATGATCCGGGTCGGTGGTCAGCGAACGGTTCAGGTGGAAGCGAAATCGCGGCGGAGTTGGGAAGAGGCTGTCGAAGGCTTCGAGTTGACCGACGATCGGTGGCAACGTGATGGGAAGGCGTTTCTTCAATTGATGAGGGTTGGATACCGCCTTACCCACACCACGTCCCCGGATGAGCAACTTCAGCGTGTGCTGGATGAGGCGGTCGTGTTCTTCGGTGCGCAGCGAGGGGGAATCTTCCTGGCAGACTCGAGCACACAACTCGCTATCCGTTGTGTCTCCACGTCTCCGGATCTTCCGCCTTCCAGCCGATTGCTCTGCAAAACGCCGGCCACCCGCGCGTTCAGCGGCCACGAGTCGTTACTGTTCAAGGATTGCCAGCGCTCGGCGGAACTCCAGTCTGCGGGGAGCGTCGCACGGGGGTCGATGACATCGATCATCTGTGCGGTTCTTCGCTCGCCGGAACGGGCGTTTGGGGTTCTCCATCTCGACCGTGGAATCCTCCAGGATCCGTTCACCGAGAGCGATCTATACCTGGCCGACTCCCTTGCCGCAGCGCTTGCCCTTGGAGTGGAACGGCTTGAGATGCTCGATCGGCAGCAGGAACTATTCCTCCAGACTGTCACCGCTCTGGCCCAGGCGGTCGAGATGCGGGATTCGTACACCGGGGACCACACCCACCGAGTCACCATTTATTCGTTGATTCTGGCCGAGGAACTGGGACTCCCGGCCGACCAGCGACAACTCCTCCGGGCGGCTGCGGCTCTCCACGACATCGGGAAGATTGGGATCGACGATCATATCCTCCGCAAATCGGGGAAATTGTCCGATGCCGAGTTCACCCAGATGAAGTCGCACGTCACGCGGGGGTCGGAGATCATTCAGATGGTGCCTGGGCTGGCCTGGGCACTACCGGTGGTTCGCGGCCACCACGAGCGGTGGGATGGAACCGGATATCCGGATCGACTGAAGGGCGAGCAGATCCCGCTCCCGGCTCGCGTGGTGGGAGTTGCCGATGCGTTTGATGCCATGACATCAGATCGACCTTATCGTCGCGGCATGTCGGCAGCCACAGCGTATGCCGAACTCCAGGCGGAATCGGGCAAGCAGTTCGATCCGCGGTGCGTGGATGCATTCATCCGGGCACGAGCCCGGATCGAGGCTCTACTGGATCAGGAGAACGTGTTTCGCGAACGGGCCGGGACGGAAACCAACACGATGACAGTACAGGAACTCTGCCGACTGATCGCTGGCGAGACGCCCGCGCCCGGTCGTGTAGCGATCACACCCGCGCCAGGCGCACGCGATTGAGTTGAGAGTTGAGAGTGAAAACCAAAGGCACTTTATCTTTCACTCTCCACTCTTCATTGAAATAGGGGGGAGTTCATGCTCATGACTTCAACTGCCACGCGGAAGCTCCGGCTGCCGGCCACGGATCGCTATGAGTTTCAGGAGACACTCGGAACCGGTGGGGTCGGGACAGTGTACCGGGCGTTGGACAGACAGACTGGGGAACTGGTCGCGATCAAGGTGTTGCGATACAAGCCCTCCGAGAACCAGATCCTTCACCAGCGGATCGTCCGCGAATTCCGCGCAGCGAGCGAACTGGAACACCCCAACATCGTCCGCGCCCTGGCTTTCGAGACCGATGGCGATATCGACTACCTGGTCTTTGAACTCGTCGAAGGGGGTAGCCTCGGCGACAAACTTGAAGAGTGCCGAAAATTCTCGGAAGCCGAGGCAATTCGGATTATCACCCAGGTGGGGCAAGCCCTGGAATACGCTCACTCCCGTGGCGTTATTCACCGGGATGTGAAACCAGATAACGTCCTCGTTCTTCCGGACGGACGGGTGAAGTTGACCGATTTCGGACTCGCGAAGACGATCGATGCCGATGACGACAATCTGACCCGGCCCGCGAGCGGTCTTGGAACGCCGCAGTTCATGGCCCCGGAGCAGTTCGCCAGCGCCAAGACAGCCGGGGTCCGCAGCGATGTCTACTCGCTCGGCGTGACACTGTACAACCTGATTACGGGCCGGCTCCCGTTCGATGGTAAGAACGCCCTGGCCGTCATGACTCAGAAAGAATACGAACGATACCCATCGGCCAAGTCCCTTGTCCCCGGACTGAGCGAACGCGTGGATGCCGCGATTACCGCGGCGTTGAAGCCCAATCCTGACTCTCGCCCGGCCTCGTGTCTGGCGTTCTTCAAACTTCTCACGGCTCGCCGCAGGAAAGCCAAGGACACAGTCAAGTCCGAACCTCCGACCGTTCCGAGCAACAACCGACGTGCATCAGTTCGCTACACAGTGGGAGTAGGGAGTGCTGCGAGCATCGACCCGGCCGTTCACGCTGGCGGGGAACTGGAGAGCTGGCCCCTGGTGATCCGCGACATATCGGCAGGAGGGATTGGGCTTCTTCTTGCTCGCCGGTTCGAGTTGGGGACAATCCTGCAGATCGAATACAGCAATGGGCCGGACGCAACATTACGAAAACTGTCGGCTCGCGTCATGCGTGTTCAGCCCGAGCATAACGGCCACTGGGTTCACGGCTGCGCGTTCCTCGAACCGCTTGCTGAGGATGAACTCGCAGTGCTGGTCCAGCCGGGTGATTGACTCCCCTGGCATGAAGTCGCGGGGATTCTCGGTTCCTCGCTTCGTGCCCCCACTTGGAGCGTCAAAACGCGACCAG
>DASZJS010000971.1:0-9247 GCA_035947935.1 Gemmata sp.
CGGTCACGTATTCGCGAAACGAATTTCCCTCTCCGATTTCGACGGCAGTCAGGTCGCCCTTGTATGCCAGATGCTGGGGGTCGCCGCCGAGGACAGTGCCGGTGCCGATATCGTTGTTCGCTCCGATTGTCAGAGGGCCGATCAGGTGAGCGTGGGGACGAATCACCGTCCGCTCCCCGATCGCAACCGGCCCTTCGATCACTACGAACGGCCCAACCCGGACATCCTCTGCCAGCTTCGCCTCATCGGAAATGACGGCAGTTGGGTGAATCAACACGGCGGGGGTGTTGGACATGGCAGAGCGTCCTTTCCGAACTGCGGGCATCCTGGAATCGACAGCGTAATGCCAACAATGCACGCAATGCCAGCCCAAATCTGACCTGGTTCAAAGGTGGGTGGCAGTTGGACGGTAAGCGGATGGAATTGGAGCTATGTGGCACTCCGGCCATCTTCCGGGCAATGCCGTAAGCGATTTTCCGTAAGTCCATTGGTAGTAAATCGAAAGGACGCAGGGTTGGTCGCAGAAATTAGCGGGTGGTTGAGTACAACGATTCCACCGGTTACGATGACGGGAGCGCGACCGGTGGTGCTGCTCCGCTCAACCACCGGCTAATCCTTCATCCTTCATCCCTCATCCCTTCTGAGTATGTCTGTCTTCGATGGTGCCCTGATTCTCACTGGCCCAACCGCGTGTGGAAAGACCGCACTTGCTCTGGAACTGGCTGCCAGGGTCGGGGCCGAGATTATCGGCCTCGATTCGATGACCGTGTATCGCGGTATGGACATTGGAACTGCCAAACCCACGTCTTATGAACGCGCTTGCATTCCTCACCACCTGATCGATGTTCTCGATCCGTGGGAGTCGCTGACTGTCGCCTGGTGGCTGGACCAGGCCGCCGCGGCGTGCCGCGACATTACCTCTCGGGGCAAACGACCGCTTTTCGTGGGTGGAACGCCGTTTTACCTCAAAGCTCTGCTCCACGGCCTATTTCCCGGCCCGCCCGCCGATGACGAGTTACGGCGAAGACTGGAAGCCGAGGCCGAGAGTGAGGGAAACGCTGCGGTGCATCGGAGGTTGGGGGAGGTCGATCCCAGGACCGCAGCGCGGCTACACCCGAACGATGTCCGCAGGGTCGTTCGTGCGCTCGAAGTGCATACGCTCACTGGCAAACCCATCTCCGATTGGCAGCAAACGTGGGACACCCCGGCGTTTACCGCCGACCCTGAATTGGCTCCGCCACCAGCGCGAATTCCCGCTGTTGTTCTCGAATTGCCCCGCCCGGAGCTTCACGATCGGATCAACCGCCGGGTCGCGGAAATGCTTACTGCCGGCTGGCTTGAGGAGGTGCGGAAGCTCCGTGAATTGCCCCATCCGTTGAGCCGAGAGGCCGGACAGGCTCTTGGATACCGAGAACTGCTGGCCCACCTCGATGGGACCGGGCCAGGGTGGGATGAAACGACCGAATTGATCCGCAGTCACACCCGTCAATTCGCCAAACGCCAGCTCACCTGGTTCCGGCATATGCCGCAACTAACCACCCTCCCGACAGGTTCATCTGACCCTGTGGAGCATATTTGGAAGATTTGGAAGGAATTTGATCGAAGCGAAATTGACACCTAGACCTGAAACACAGACTATACTGGACATGAAGGGCCAGCGCGGGGAATGAATTTTCCCAATCCCCGTCAGCAGTTGTGCTATACCACCTTCAACGGCGGTCGCCCCACCGTCTTCGCGTCTCCATATCCCACCTGGGGCAGACGCGGAACGTTTTGTGCGCCCAGCTCGCTACAGGATCAACTTCCATGCGTACCGTAACCTTCCTCGTCCTTGAGGGTGTCGATAAGGGAAGGGTGTACAAGGACCTTCCGATCCCAGTGACAATTGGACGGGAAGAAGGAAACGGTTTGCGATTGAACGATGAGCGGGTGAGTCGCTTCCACGCCAAGGTGCAAATTGAGGATGGGGATATCATCCTGACGGACCTGGATAGCACGAACGGAACGCGGGTAAACGGAACGGCAATCCAGATTCGCCGCCTGCGCCCTGGGGACCAAGTGTCTATCGGTCGGAGCATGTTGCTGTTTGGCACGATGGAAGAGATCGCGGCCCGACGAGCAGCGGCGGTGCCAGCGAACGGTGGGGCACAAGCTCAAACCATTCGCTCTGAGGAGTTGGCAGCGGCAGCCGGCCGGGTGGCGTCAGTTGGGACGAGTGATCGGACGGTTGGGCCAAATGGAACTCCGAACTGGACTGCTTTTGACGATGATATCCCTCCTTTGCCGCAAAAGCTGAGTCCGGCCCAGGCCGCACGTCTCGCTGAGATTTTTGACTATCTGCACCGTGGGTTGACCACGGCGGTCGAGAACATTGATGCGAACGAGGAAGGGACTGAGGTCCGCATTGGTTTTGGGGAATGGCAGACGATCCAGGCGGTCCAGATGTTGCTGGCCCGCTATGGCCGATCGATTGCCGAGCCCGACAAGGGTTGATGCGAGCGAAGGAAGAAACGAAAAGCGACCCCGGGAGCTTTCGCTCTCGGAGTCGCTTTTCTATTTCAAACCGGCCCAACCGCTCCCCGACAAACCAACGCAATACAAAACTGGCGAATTGCGAGTCAGCTTTCACTAGGATACACTCCCGTTCACGCCAATTTGAACTGGAGACTCCAAATGACCGAATCGACCGTGGCATCCACACCACTCGATACTCTTCGCCAGAGATTGAACGAGGCACCTTCACCTCTATTACTCAAGGACGCCATCAAAGGCTTGACGCCGAAGGGCAAGAACGCTCCTCCACCTCCGGATTTCACAGCGCTGTTGTCTGAGGAAGTGCAGGAAGGTCGAGTATTTCGATATCCATCCGGGAAAGATGATGCAGACCGCTATTGGGGTCGCGATGAGAAGCAGGCGATCCGTGAGGCGGTGTTGAACGCCGCGACCGAGCCGAAGAAGCTCAACGATCTCAAAAAGTTGGCAAAAGACACTGTGAAGGCCGACAAGAAGTTTTCGGATGCGATCGTCGATGAGTTGGTTTCGACTGAGCAGTTGTACAAGCAGTCCTCGGCAGGAAGCGCTCCCTACGGCAAAGAGAAACCCCGCTCGTTGGACAAGGCCGCGGTCAGTGCGGCGATCATCGCAGCCGCGGAAACTCCTCAAAATTCCGCCAACTTGGTCAAGGCAGCGAAGCAGGCAACCGGAGCCGACAAGGAGTTCGCCGAATCAATCCTCAAAGAGTTGATTGATGGGAAGCAACTTCACCCGCAGTCCGCTGCGACGAATCCGCTTTACGGCAAAGAGAAATCTCGCTCGTTGGACAAGGCCGCAGTCAGTGCGGCGATCCTCACAGCCGCGGAAACTCCTCAAAATTCCGCCAACTTGGTCAAGGCAGCGAAGCAGGCAACTGGAGCCGACAAAGACTTCGCGGAATCTATCCTCAAAGAATTGATTGATGGGAGCCTACTTCACCCACAGTCCGCTGCGACGAATCCGCTTTATGGGAAAAACGAACCTCCTCACCCCCTCGACGTTGATCCGGGCAAGAAGGCATTTGCCGCTCTCGTGAAGACCGGGCAAAAACTGGTTGAGGTTGCTCCATCGGTAGCGTTGGATGAAGTCTTCCAGCGCCTGCGGATTGCCCTGGAACATCGACCACCAACCCCTCACGTCGAACAAACTGCGATGACTGTCCCGTCTGTGGTCAGTCACCCGAGCGAACACTCCCCACCAACACCAACCGAAGCAATTTCACCTGTCACGTCACCACCATCGGAAACCGAACCGTTGGGTTGAAAGGGTTCGCCTTCGGGGCGTGTTGTGGCTTGCGGATAAGGTGGCGTGGCCCCTTCAGCGATTCATCAACCCGTTGTCTTATTTCGCTGCCTCGCCAATCGGCAGTTCGATCCGGAAGACGGTTCGGCCTTCGCGTCTCGACCACTCAATCCGACCGCGGTGGGCATCGATGGTTTGCTTGGCCACCGCAAGGCCCAGTCCAATGCCCTGGTCCTTGCCCGTCACGAATGGCTCGAAGAGTCGCAAGGCGATGCTCGGCGGCGGTCCTGGCCCCGTATCGGCGATCTCGATAGCGATCGTCCGTTGTTCGTTCTTAGTATCGCTGTCCAGAATCCGCACCTCCACCGTGCCACCCGGTCCGGCTGCTTCAACGGCGTTGCCAATCACATTCCCGAACAGGTGCGATAGCGGTGTCGGATCGCCCGAGACGATGCGCGGCTCGATGCCCGGGTTCCAGACCAGCACCGTCCCTGTGTGCTGACACTGCGGCTTCAACAGCGTGATGGCCTGGTCGATGAGTTTCACCAGATCGCAAGGCTTCCGAACGTCCGTTGGCGGCTTGCCCAGATCGAGAAACTGCCGCAGATTGGTCTCGATGCGGGCAAGCTGCCGGAGCGCCACCCGGAGCGGTTCGGGGTCGGCGGTCGCGTTCTCGGCCAGGAACAACTCGACCGCCAGCTTCGCCCCAGCGGCAGCGTTCCGCAACTGGTGAGCCAGCCCTCCGGAGAACTGTCCCAGTACCCGCAGTCGTTCGGTTCGCTGCAATTGATCCTGGAATTCGGCAAGCCGTCGGGCCATATCGTTGACCGAATTGCACAGATCGCGGAGTTCGTCGTTGGCGGTTGGAATCGGCATGGGCTGGAAGTCACCTGCTGCAATCAACCGCGTCCGGGCTTCCAGATCGCGAATGCGGCGAACCAGCCGGGAACCATAGGCAAATGCCAGGGCAACCGCCACAAGACCGCCAAGGCCACCCAGAATCAGCAGCGGTCGAACGGCATCGCGTACAGCAGTGCGGCGAAGCGATTCGGGGTAGAGGATGTACAGGTTTGCACCCGCGTCCGGATGTGGTGGGCGGAGTTGTAGCCGGAGGCAGCGATACTGATTCCCACCCAGTTCCACCGGAGGACCAAGCGTGTGTTCTTCCTCATCCTGCGGTTGAGTTGCGGTCGGAACATCGGTGGGAGGTGCCGGCTTTGGGTCGGGAAAGGTGGACTCCGGCCGATCGCGAGGCGGAACGAAAATGAACTCGGCTCCGGAAAAGCCCTTCATCTGCTCCAATATCGGCTCGGTCAGACGGAATGTACTTCGGGAGAGAGTCCGGGCAACCGCCCACTGCTGGGTGGCCAATCGCCGCTCCACAACCCGTGCAACAGCGGCTGCGGCCCATGCCGTCGCAGCGGCATCTCCGATGAGCAGGAGCGTGAGCGGCAGGAGCAGGCGATACCGGAGCGACAGACGCATGACATGTAATTCGCCCTCACCCCCCAACCCCCTCTCCTCGGGGGAGAGGGAGCAGGATTTACGCCCCCTCTCCCCTAGGGAGAGGGGATGGGGGGTGAGGGCGTATTCCTTCCCTTACTTTTTCTTGACGGGCTTCTTGACCACGGGCTTCTTTTTGGCGGTTGCTTTCTTGGCAGCGGGTTTTTTGGCAGCAGGCTTCTGCACGGCCGTCTTCTTCCCGAAGATCGCATCGTAACCATCCCCGAACTTGTCGTCCTCCGACATCCCGATCCGAACGATACTCACGGTTGTCTCCACTTGGTGTAATGGCGAGGTGATTCCTCAACGATTAATGTAAGTCGAAGCGTGCGAGTTGTCATCTCGCACACGCAAAGCGGAACAAAATCTCGGCAGCGGGTTCGAGCTGGGCCAGGTCGATCCACTCATCCTTCGTGTGCGCCTGGGCGATATCTCCGGGTCCAAACACCACGGCTGGAACACCCGCACCAGCAACCGTGGAGGCATCCGTGCCATAAGGGACAGCGTGAACCTCGTGTTTGCCCGCAACCGAATCAATCGCGGCACCGAGCCGCTTCACCAACTCCCCGGAACGCGCGGGATCGAGGGATGGACAAGCAAGTTGCGGCGTTGTTGCTGTGAACGGGAAATCGATACCCGGATAGCCTTTCAAGAATTCGCTCAGACTCGCGACCACGGCGGCCGGGTTCTCTCCTGGAATCAGGCGGCGATCAATGTCGATGCGGCAGATGTCCGGAACCGTGTTTGCGGAAACGCCACCGAGGATCCGCCCCACGGAAAGCGTCCGGGGACCGAGAACCGGGTCGGGCGGTTGGTTCCGCAACTGACTGGCGTATTCCTCGACGCCGTTGAGCAACCAGCCCATGCGGTAGATGGCGTTCACGCCCTGCTCGGGCCGGGAACTGTGACACGCCCGCCCAGCCGTTTCCAGATGCCACCTGACAACGCCCTTGTGGGCGTTGACGATGTTCAAGAGCGTCGGTTCCGCGATAATCGCGCAGTCGGCTCGAAACCCCGACTTCATCAGTTCCTGGATACCGAGGAACGTGTGCTCCTCATCGACGGTAAAGGCAAGTGTCACGGCCGCGGAGCCAGGGGGCTTCTCACGCACGAGTCGGGCGAACGCCGCGAGCATTGAAGCCCCGCCGGCCTTCACATCGCACGACCCGCGGCCGTAGAGCTTCCCCCCCTCGATTCGTGCGCCGAACGGCTCGATGGTCATGGCATCCACCGGAACGGTATCCTGGTGTGCCTCGAAAAGCACCGAGAAGGGCGGCTGAGTCGGTGGTGTGTACGTAGCAATAAGATTGTCGCGTCCGGGTTGCACCGTCTGCCGACGGAATGGGCAACCGAGCCCCCGGAGTTGTTCTTCCAAATACGCGGTGACCCGAGATTCGTAGAGAATATCCGGTGGTAGGTCGATGCGGCCCATTGGGTTGACCGATGGTCGCCGAACGAGTTCAGTGAGGAGTTGAGGAAGTGGCAGCATGATCGCCATTGAACCAGAAATGCGACCCGAGTGCTACCCGCTGCCGTGCGGAGGCGCGACAATTTTTACTGAGTAGCCGCGAAAACCTTAACGGATTTTGATTCACCGCCGAGAACGCGGAGGACGCGGAGAGAAGAATCGAGAGAATAGAGGAGTCGATTTCCTCTTTCTCTGCGTCCTCTGCGTTCTCAGCGGTGAACCCGAATTATCTATCCCATGACGCCGCGATTTCACGCCACACCCCTGGAAGCGGTCACCGAGACCGTTCAAGAGACCGTGTTTATCGATGACTACCGTTTTCGCATCAATCGCCCGGCGGAGTCCGACAAGCTCTTCGATCATCCCTGGGTGCGCTCGGCCTACGCAGCCGATGAGTTCATCCCGTACTGGGCCACGCTCTGGCCTTCTGCCCGGATGCTCGCGAAAGCCGTGGTACGCGAGTCGTGGGACACTTACCCACAACCGATTCATGTGCTGGAAATCGGCTGCGGGCTCGGACTGGCGGGTGTCGCTTGCCTCGCTCGTGGGCTCGCGGTTACTTTCTCCGATGTGGATGAGACGGCACTGACCTTTGCCGCCGCGAATGCCCGACTCAACGGCTACACGGAGTTCCGTACGCTCCCGCTCGACTTTCGCTGTCCACCGCACGACCGAAAGTATCCCGTGGTGATCGGCTCCGACCTGATGTACGAGGAACGGCTGGTGAGTCCGCTCGTTGGGTTATTGAGAGCGGTACTCGCGCCCGGTGGTGTTTGTCTGATTGCCGATCCGGATCGCACGGCTGCTCGGGTATTCAAGTGGAAGCTCCAGGAGGCCGGATACGATGTGACAACCGACCTCATTCGGGCCGGTGAGCCCGGCGGCGAACGCACCAAGGGCACGCTCTACCGGATCTGGCGAAGCCCGTAGTTGGCCCTCACCCCCCAACCCCCTCTCCCCGGGGAGAGGGGGCGAAGACTTGCTCCCCCTCTCCCCGGGGAGAGGGGGTTGGGGGGTGAGGGCCATTTTTTCATGCTCGCCGATTCCATGATCGACCAGAAGCCGATCGGTCGGAAACGGAGCGGGGGTCGGTGGCTCATCCTCGCATTGATTGTCCTCGGGATTGGGCTTTTCTTAGCCTATGGTCCGGATGAGCAAACCGTGCTTCACCGCTCCGCCGAGTGGCGGGAGGCAGCACGGAATCATCTATTCGTGGCGCTGGTGCTGTTCTTCATCGCCGAGGTGATTCTGATTGCTTTCTCGGTCCCGGTTGGAATCTGGCTCACGGTTCTGGCCGGATTTCTGTTTGGGACGTGGATTGGAACGGCGGTGGTGAACCTGGGAGCAACGACCGGCGCGATACTGGCGTTCCTGTCCGCGCGTTACGTGTTTGCCGGGTCAATCCACAGAGCTGCCAGTACCCGACCACGTCTGGGTCGCTGGCTGACCGCAATCGATGCCGGGTTCCACAACCACGGGGCGTATTACGTTCTGCTCCTGCGGCTCATTCCGTTGTTTCCTTTCTGGACAATCAACCTGGGACTCGGGCTCACATCGGTTCGGCTGCGGGACTACTGGTGGGCCACTCAACTGGGAATGCTGCCGATATCGCTGGTGACAGCGAATGCCGGGGCCAGCCTGGCCGAGATCACATCGTTTCGCGACGTGTTGTCGTTGCAGGTGCTTGGCGCTCTGTGTCTGCTCCCGCTGGTAGCATTCGTGCTGCACCACCTGGCAGGGCGCTGGCTGACACGGGCTTCACATCCGCCCTCACCCCCAACCCCTCTCCCCGGGGGAGAGGGGAGTAAATCAAAGCCCCTCTCCCCCGGGGAGAGGGGTTGGGGTGAGGGCCATCACGACTGATTCCCCCCCGCCGACAGCACTTCCCGAAATCGCGCGATTTGCTCGGCCATCGGTCGAGGGGCGGATGGTGTTGCTTTGCCCCGCTCTCCCGCAACCTTCAGCTCCACGAATACCGGCCCAGAACCACTCAAAGCTTCGGCAGCGATTGCCTCCCACTCAAGTCGCGTGCGACACGAGTAAACTCGACCGATCCCGGCCCCGCGCGCAATCGCGGCATAGTCTGTTCGACCGGCATTCGCCACGGATTGACCGCCCGTTACTTCGTAAAGAGAATTGTCGATCAGCAGGATATGAAGCGGAACCGCGAACTGGGCCACCGTGACCAGACAGCCGAGATTCATCAGCAACCCACCATCCCCAACCAGCACGATCGCCGACTGGCCGGGTTTTGCCAGACACAATCCAAGCCCAAGCGGTACCCCTTGCCCCATACTCGATGGAAGATAATGGAAGTCGAGCGGACTGTCGGACAACTGCGGCCAAATCGCAACCGAGCCCATCGTCGTAATCGCGACCTGATCCCGACGACGATGTGCAGCCAGCACTTCCAGGGCTTCGCGGTGAGTCATCATGGGGTGTTACTCCGAGGGGGCATTTGCCCTCACCCCCTCTACCCGGGGAGAGGGGGTTGGGGGGTGA
>DASZJS010000972.1:0-5001 GCA_035947935.1 Gemmata sp.
ATTTACTATGGCGATCGCGATCTGATAGGGGCCAAGAAATAAATCAGAGGGGATGGGGGATGCAGTCTGGCAATGCTTTCCAATACCGACCCCTGGAGGGGTCGGTATTGGAAGCCTGTTAGTTACCCGTCAATGCCCACCATGGTCGTGGGCCGGACCGAAGTATTTGGCCTTCGGATCGGCCTTGCCCCATACGTAGGCGAGCAGGTCGAGAATCTCCTCGCGCGTCAACTTGTCGAGCAAGCCCTTGGGCATGATTGATGTGGTGAGCTTCTTGCGTTCCGCAATCGCAGTCGCTTTCAGTTCGAGTGGCTTGGTGCTGGCAAGCGGGTTCTCGATCACCTTCACCACGCCGTCTTTCTCCTCAACGATCATCGCGGTGATGACCTTGTCGTCAACCAAAACAAGGCGGTACATGGCGTATTTGTCCTCGATACGTTTGGCCGGGTCGAGGATGTGTTCCGCCACATCCACCGCAGATTTGAAGACCTTCGGATCGAGCTTGGTCAGGTCCGGCCCAAACTCGTTCCCCTGACCGCCGAATTTGTGGCACGCAATGCACGTACTCACTGTGAACATTTGCTTTCCAATGGCGTAGTTCCGACTGCCCTTCGCCTCCATCTCCTTCACAGCATCTACCAGCTCATCGAGCTTCCACTCTGTCCGTGGCCGGTTGTACTTCAGCAAATCGTCCTTGATCGGGAGCGGGTTCTTGGCCAGATAACCCTCCGGGTTTTCCAGGTAGCCATCGAGATCGGCCACAACGTAGAGGGCTCCGTGCATTCGCCGCCAGTGGCCCGGATAGGTGCAGACATACGGATAAATTCCTGGCTCTTTTGGTGCCGTGAACTTCAACTGCTGCGATTGGCGCGTTTGAAGCAGTTTGCTTTCGAGCAGAACGACACCGAATGGCATGGGTGGCACATATTGCCGCTCGGCAGCCCCCGGTTGAGTGGCGAAGGCTTCCGCCGCAGTGCCGATTTTCTCCAACTGACCCGCCGCCACGATCACGAAGTTGTGCGGCATGATGTCTGTGTTCTCAAACACGAACTCGACCGGCTTCCCAGCCTGCACAACCAATCGCTCCTTATCGAAGATCATCTGGTCGAAGACGGTTCCGACGCGAATGACCCGCACGCCAATTTCGCTCAACTCCTTGCGTGCGGCCTTAGCCTGCTCGATGGGGAGCAAGCCCGCGAGCGATTCGCCCAGCTGCATCATGTCGAGTGCAATCGGAGTCGTGCGATCGGCGATTGGAAGACTCCGGATGTATTTCAACACAACATCGAGATGACTTTTCGCATCGTCCTTTGGCCAATCGCGGGTCGGAATGCGAAGCAAAGCCTGGACCGCTGCAGTGCGGTCGGCATCATCGGTGAGGAACTTGGCGATAGCCTTGAACGCATCGGCTTCCTGCCCACGAACGCTGGTAATGGCGAACATTGCAGTCTTGCGAATGAGGTGTATCGGGGACGATGCTCCGACCTTGAACTCGGACTTCTCTTTCGGGGTTGGCTGCTTCGTCAGGAGGAACACCTCGTTCTTCTTGCCATCGAGAATCCGGATGGTAAAGCCGTTCAATCGTGTGCCGAGATTGCCATCCGTTCGGTTCCAGACAACGATTTTTCCGATAGGGACATCGCCGCCCAGATCGACCTGCCACCACGGATCATCGGTTCCTTCCAGGGTGTGGGTTTGACCGCCATCGCTGTAGCTGCCGCTAGTGTTGCCATCGATCCCACGGCTAGCAACACCGCCATAGGCGGTGTTGCTCTGCGAGGCCTTGCCCTGGCGCGCGACATTCACGCCATCGCTGAACACCTCGACCTCCGCGAGCGTCAGCGTCCGCTGTTTGCCTGGCAGTTCGATGCGGACGTAACGGCCGGTGACCACCCGTTCTGGGTTAATGTTTGCCAAACTCGGCGGGAGTGTAAGGAGCAACTCTTTCACTTTCGAGTAGAGAGCAGCCCGGAGCGCGGGGTCGCGGACCATCGGCACTGCCGCCACAAAATCTTGAAGCGCACTGACGGACATCGTGGCTCGCGACCATGTGGCATCCACTGCCCCATCGGCTGTGAGAAGGGCAACGTAGCCAATCTGGCGCGTGGTTGCCGATCGGCTTGCGGTTGCGATGGTTTCGAGTTCCGTTCGGCTACGCGCAAGTTCTGCCTGGGGCTGAACGGTGAGCAGTCGAGCGAGATCGAAGGCAACACTCTCTTCGGTCGTCGAAGATTCATCGTGAGCCTTGATTGCATTCACAAGCACGACAAGTTCCGACTTTTTATCCTGCTTGGCCAGACCCGCGAGTGCCTCGCGGCGAAATTCATCGCGAACGCCCGGCCGGAACAGCAATTCCAGTAACACGCCTGGCGTGCGGTCCATCTTCAAGAGATCGTCGGTTGCAACCGCCTTGAGGAAGTATCTCGCACCGGCGGGAGTGGTGAATTTGAGTGGTCGCTTCTCGGCAATGGCCTTTTTCAGGATCGGGTCGAGCGCCTTCATTGTCTCGCCAATGACGTGATTAACGAATTGATCGGCCGGCTTGTCCCTGGCAACGAACACAACCTCTGCGGCCTCGGGTTCTGTGAAGAAACTGGCGGCCCGCACGGCTTCCAGCCGCACGCGCGGGTGGTCATCGCCGGCGGCTTTCTTCAGAAGTTCCAAGGCATCGGGAACGCGGTCCCGCCAGTAACACAGCACCCGGACGGCAGCCGCACGAGCGCGGAAGTCGGGCGAGTTGAGAACCTCACCCAGCAACTTCCGATCGACGACATTGTGGTACTGGTGCAGCCAGAGAGCCTCCAACCGTGCGTGTTCAAACTCTTCTTCAGTCAGTTTTTGGTTGGGGAGTTGCGCGGCCCACTGGTTCACGGCATCCATGACTTCTTTCGTGTCCCTTGCGCCCAGTTCGATCTTTGCACGGGAGCGGACACGATCTTCAGAACTGTAAAGCAGGTCGAGCAACTTCTTGACCGGCTCATCGGCAATGGATGGCGGGCTCGTGAGCGATCGACCATCGTAGGTGACCTTGTAAATCCGTCCGTGGGTGCGATCCCGGTTGGGATCGCGGAGATTGTGTTGCATGTGGCCGATGATGGGATTCTGCCAGTCGATGAAGTACAGGGCACCATCCGGGCTGGTCTTGGCATCGACGGGGCGGAAGTTCGGGTCACTGCTGGACAGCATCGGCTCAAGTTCCTGGCCGATCAGGCTGCCACCCAACTCCGAGAGCTTATAGCGTAAAATCCCCTGGAATCCAATGCAGTTGGTGACGATCAGGTTCCCATCGAACTCGGGCGGGAAATGTTTGCTGGAGAGAACTTCCATCCCGCCCGATGGCCGGGTTCGTTGCTGATACACCTGTGGTGGGTGAGCGTGCTTTTGAGGGAAGGGAAGGTAGCCGGAGAACAAAGGAGCGTGGTATGGATTTGCTCCAGTGCCATCGATCACAATGTCCTGACCCCAACGATCGAAAACGTGCCCGTGCGGGTTGGCAAAGCCATAAGTGACATAGACCTCAAACTTCTGGGTCCGGGGCTCATAGCGGAATACGCCCCCATCCGCAAGCCGTTTACAGGGACCATAAGGGTCTTCCACCTGCGAACGATGGAAGGTGCCTTCTTGAAAATAGAACGCCCCTCCGGGATCGAGAACGAAGCTGTTCGAGGTGTGGTGAGTATCGGCCGTATCGAGCCCGTGAATGATCCGCTCGCGCACATCGGCCTTGCCGGTGCCCTTGGTGTCCTTCAGGAAGATCAGGTCTGGTGCCTGGGCGACAATAACGCCGCCGTTGTAGAACTCAAAACCGGTGGGATTCTGGAGCCCATCGGCAAAAACAGTCACCTTGTCTGCCTTACCATCGCCGTCGGTGTCTTCCAAAATCAGGAGCTTGTCGTTGTAGGGTTCGCCCGGTTTCCAGTGTGGGTAGTTGGGCCACACGGCCACCCACAGCCGACCCTTCGCATCCCACGCCATCTGCACCGGTTTGGCCAGTTCGGGGAACATCGTCTCATCGGCAAACAGCGTGACTTTCAGCCCCTTGGCGATAGTCATCTTTTTGATCGCCTCTTCACCTGAGAGGAACAGGTTCGTGCCGTTCGGTCCCTGGCCCGGCTTATTGGTGATAACGGGAACGAATGGCGGCAGATTGCTGTCGTCGGGCTTAATGGTTTTTCCCTGCGCTGCAGCCCAGATCACCTTGTCCCTGTTGGCGGTCATGATGTCAAGGATTCCAAGTTCCCGCTGGACGACCTCGTAGTTAGTCTGGCCGTTGGTGAACTTGAGCCATGCCCGGCCGCCGTAGGTCGAATAGCCATCGGTAACCCGATATCGCTGGAACCAGTGGAAGTTCTTGTCCTGCACGGCTGGTTGAATCTTGTTCAACAGTTCGGCGGCTGGTTCTCCCTTGCCCGCAAAGAGTTGCCGGTCGATCGCTTGAGCGAGCAGTCGGTTGCCTTCCGCGTTCAAATGCACCCCGTTGATGGTGAGAGGTGTCTTGGCCGCGGCGTACAGGTCTTTGGTGGGTGCGAACAGATCGATGAAGGGAACGCCATTGGCCTTGGCCACATCGGCCATGGCCTTCGTGTAGAGTTCGAGATTCTTGTTTTGTTCTTCGCCTGTCGGCAGGTTGGGAGAATGGTGATTCTCGAAGGCGATCGGGGAGAATATGACCAACCGGGGAGCTGACTTGCCGTTGTACTTCTGCGCAAGGGTGTACTTGATAAAGCCTTCGAGATCGGTTTTGAATTTCGGCAGCCCGGCTTCGCCAGCGTAAGACTCGTTGTAGCCGAAGAAGGCAAAGATCACGTCGGCGTTAGTGCCCACCTTCTCGAAGCGATTTATGGGCACAGCACTTTTGTCCGCGATTGCACCGGGGTTGGGGATCGGCGCTTTGCCGGAAAGCCACTGGTCCGGGGTGCCAAAATCCTGCGACCGCAGCCGAAGGGTGATTTCATCGCCGGAGAAGCCCAGATTGCGGATTGTAAGATTGTGTTCCGGACA
>DASZJS010000973.1:0-3983 GCA_035947935.1 Gemmata sp.
CCCAACCCGACCGCCACGAGTGTATTCATGTTGTAAAGCGGTACGAGCTGGCTGATTTTCGCATCGTACTGACCCAGTGCCAGAGCGATGCACGTTATCCCGCTCGCCCAAAAAATCCCATATCCGCACGTATTGATCGCACTTGAAAGGTTTACAGCCCTGTCCCCTTGAACGGCCATCACAACCAGCCCCACGACCACGACAACCAGACCAATGACGATAAGGTAAGGCCCGGTTCCAATCCCCGCCTTCGCGCTCGTTTTTTGGAGAACACCAGAAATTCCGAACAGGAATGCGGGGAGGAGTCCGCCGATCAGGAGAGCAAGGGTCGCCTTCTGCATCACGTGCCTGCTGTGTTGTGCGAGTTTGTGTAATCCACAAGTTCGGAGAAAGAAAACCGCTATGTTGACACCGGCTGCGAAGACAATCCCGATTTAAGCCGAACAAAAAGATGCTACAACAGTGTTAGAATCAGCTTGGTGTAACTCGGGGTGGTACGAACCATGATCGGATGAGGAAGAAGAGGTGCCCATGCCTGTTTTCCCGGTAACGCACTTTCAATGGCAAGTCCTCCGTGCAGTAAAGCGTAGTCGCAAGTCTCCGGTTGGTCGGGAACTCCGGTTAGCTCCCACTCGGGGCACGAAGGACGGAGGTTTCCTCACCGCGCTCGTCGAACTCGGGCTACTGATTCGGGTTGGTGGAACGGAGAAGACCCCGTTCGACGCCACTTACAACCTTACTGAACTGGGGAAGCACGCTGCTGAGTACGGTGAGTGCGAGTTCCCTGGTGGCAGACGCCCGCAAGCAACTCCTGCCAAGAAGCGAACAAAGAAAAAATGATTGGGTTGGAACAGGTTGCGTTCATCTCGTAACCGTCTCCAAAAAGCGAGTCGCCCGATTTATCGGTCGAGGGAAGCAGCCAACTTCGGTTGGAGAGTCGTGAGGTTCGCATCGATCTGATCTTTCATTCGTTGCGTTGCAACAGGATCAGTCGCGATTTGCTGTGCGAGCCGTCGTGCCTCCTGAGCCTCGGGAGTTGTCGGATGCGAAGCAATAATCTGGCCGCACTGTCGCAGGCACTCGGCATAGCGCCCACCATCGTACTCAGCGCGTGCCTGAGCAAACACTCCTGCGGCCGCAGATCCCCGCGGGGAGTTTGTGGCACTTGTCTCCTGACGTGTAGGTGCTTTGCCGAGTAGAGCACTCAACTGTGCGACATCGGCATAGCCAACCTGTCGACCGAGAACTTTTCCCTCAGGAGAGGCCAGAACAAGTGTTGGGAAACTCTCGATTCCCAACACTTGTGTGACGCGATTCTCGCGTTCGGCATCGATCTTGACCGGAATGAACCGTTCATTCAGCAATTTGACCACCCTTGGATCGCGAAACGTCGTGGCATCCTGCTTACGACACCAGACACACCCTTCGGTCCCGAAATCCAGCAAAAGCGGTCGGCCAGTCTCTGTGGCTTCCTTTCGCGCTGCTGCATAGTCGCGTCGCCAAGCCACATCCTGGGCGTTTGCCGGTGTCGTCTGACTCAGAACAATGGCCGTGACGGAGATGACCCAACGGAGGAGAGTTGCCCGTCGCATATGTGTTTCCGGCAGTTGGATACGCACCAAATTTGGTGCGTGCGGAATCGCAAAGCAGTGGGGTAATACCCACCGCAGTTTGCGGGGTCAACCCGGTTTCCCTATTTGGCTGTTTCTGCCTCTATTTTTCGATACCTGCTCGCGATAGCTGTTCCCGTCACCCACCTCCAGAGGTAAAAAGGGAAGAGAAGCCCACCACGCAGAGCGTCCGCATGACCCCGCCTCGTCCATATTCGCCGGTCCAGTTGCCACCCGCTGGTCCTGCCTTTGGCGTTCAAACCGAGAGCGTCACGAATGCGACGGTTATCGGCGTCGAACGCGGGAAGAGCTACGAAAAAGTCGATGACCTGGCTGTCGAAGAGCCGCTTGCCATTGCGATCACATATGGTCCGCTGGGCGATCGCCATCGAACTACGATCTCGGTAACGATGCGAACTCCCGGGCACGATCGGGAGCTGGCGGCTGGGTTTCTTTTCGCGGAAGGAGTCGTGAGCCAACCCTCTCAAATTCTTGCCCTGGAGATGGTGCGGTCGGGCACAACCATTCGGGTCGATCTCCACCCCGAAGTGACGATTGATCTCTCCCGGCTGGATCGGCTGGTGTACACCAGTTCGGCCTGTGGTATCTGTGGGAAAACCTCGATTGACGCCGTCGAGTCTGTTTGCGAAGGACCTCGACCTGGTGGATGCCCAATACCCGCGGCGATCATCCACACACTCTCAGATCGACTCCGAGAGTGCCAGTTGATGTTCGCCAGGACAGGCGGA
This sequence comes from Gemmata sp., assembly GCA_035947935.1. Lineage (GTDB taxonomy): Bacteria > Planctomycetota > Planctomycetia > Gemmatales > Gemmataceae > Gemmata. Next base: position 2,360 of record DASZJS010000973.1, read on the forward strand.
ATCCACGCTGCTGCATTGTTCGATGCAACTGGCAATCTGCTTTCGATTCGAGAGGATGTGGGGCGGCATAACGCGGTCGATAAGCTGATTGGTGCCGAATTTCTTGCGGGTCGCCTTCCTCTGGATGATCGTTTACTCCTCGTCAGCGGGCGGGCGGGCTTCGAGTTGATTCAGAAAGCGGCTGTTGCCGGAGTGCCAGTATTCGCAGCGGTGGGGGCTCCATCGAGTCTGGCCGTGGGCCTCGCCCAGCGACTCGGTTTGACCTTGATCGGATTCCTCCGGGACAGTCGATTCAATATCTACGCCGGTGCCGAGCGAATCTCGGTTTGATGTCGAGGTGAACGAAGCATGGATCTGGAACGAAAAGAGCAACTGGATAATGGTGCTGCATCGGATGGACCGCCGATACTAGTGCCCGAAGCGCTTTGCCCGGAAGAATTCACCGGACTCAAGCTCACGGAACCCAAGACGGTTGCGGCCGGCATGCCCGCCGTGATGTGGTCCCTTCGGCACACGTTTGGACAGGCGGGGTTTCGGAGAGGAATGCGCACGTTGACACTCTTGAATCAGGCGGGGGGAGTGGATTGCCCCAGTTGTGCCTGGCCCGATCCGGATACCGAGCGGTCGTTTACTGAGTTTTGCGAAAATGGGGCCAAGGCGATTGCCTGGGAAGCCGATAAGCGCCGACTCACCCCGGAGTTTTTTCGCAAATACTCCATCGATGATCTGGCTCGCGAATCGGACTACTGGCACGGTCAACAAGGAAGACTCACGGAGCCGATGATCCTCCGTCCTGGCAGCCGACACTACGAGCCAATCGCCTGGGACGACGCTTTTCAAATCGCTGCTGATGAACTGAACGCCCTCTCATCACCCGACGAGGGTGTGTTTTACACTTCCGGGCGCACATCGAATGAGGCGGCTTTCCTCTATCAGTTGTTCGTTCGCCAGTTTGGCACCAACAATCTGCCCGATTGTTCGAATATGTGCCACGAGTCCTCCAGTGTCGCACTCCCGGCCGTTGTGGGAATCGGCAAAGGGACGGTGAAGCTGGAAGACTTCAAGAAGGCCGGTTTGATTCTGATTCTGGGTCAAAACCCGGGGACCAATCACCCGCGAATGCTGACTGCTCTCCAGGCCGCGAAACGCGCAGGTGCGATAATCGTGGCGGTCAACCCCTTGAAGGAGGCCGGACTTCTGGGATTCCGTAATCCCCAGGAAATTCGTGGATGGATCGGCCCGGGTACGCCTCTCGCGGACCTATATCTTCAAGTACGAATCGGCGGCGATCAGGCATTACTCAAGGGTGTAATGAAACTTCTCCTTGCGCGCGAAGAGCGACAAACCGGGACTCTCGACAAGGCTTTCATCGCTGCGAAAACAGTAGGATTTGAGGCCCTGGCAGCTTCACTTGCCGAGGTGAGCTGGGAGAAGGTGATTGAACAGAGCGGCATCGCTCGGGAGCAGATTGAACAACTTGAGGAATTGATCGCTTCACACGAACGAATCATTGCCTGCTGGGCAATGGGATTGACGCAGCACAAGCACGCAGTCGCGACAATCCAGGATCTCGTGAACATCATCTTAATGAGGGGAAGTATTGGCAAACCAGGGGCAGGACTCT
>DASZJS010000974.1:0-8562 GCA_035947935.1 Gemmata sp.
TGGGACAACGAGCCTCCATCAACCGCAAGATGTCGCACCCCTTCAGGGTGCATATGATTGTCTGACCGTCTTCCCAGGGCGTTGCCCTGGGCTAGGTTATCCCAGCCCTTCAGGCTGAAAACCAATACAGATCATTCCACACTGCACCGAGCATAACGGAACAACGGCACCTCGATCTTCTTCGTTCCGGGATGCCTCCTGGCCTAACGTCCCCGAAGGCGAAAAATAGCTCCGTGAGTTACTCTCTCACCACCATTTGGTACGAGCGGCAGCGGTTCCTGCCCGCGATACTGGCCGTTGCGTTCAGCGCGGTCCTTGTTGCCGTGCAAGCGGGACTCGTCCTCGGCTTGCTCTCGATGATGTCGATCCCGGTAGACAAGGCCACAGCCGATGTCTGGGTGGGACATCCCGGCATCCGCAGTGTGGACCTCGGCCGTCCCATTCCCGAGCGCTGGGTGGTGCGCGTCGCTGCAAATCCAGAAGTCGAACGAGCTGAGTCCGCCATTCTCGCGTTCTCCCTCTGGACTCGTCCGGGCCCGACATCTCACACGACCATCTCCGAAGTGTGTACCGTCGTTGGGACCAGACTCGACCCGCAATCTCTCGCTGCGGCCGAAGCGATTCGGTCGAACAGGGAGATACTTGCCCAATTATCCGAGATGGCGACTGTCGTGGTGGATGAGTCGGAACTCGGGCGGCTCGGAATACGGGGAGTTGGGGATACTGCGGATGTGTACGGCGTGCATGTGCGGGTCGTTGGGCTGGTGAATGGGTACAAGAGCCTTGGCGGCCCTTATCTGTTTTGTTCTCTCGAAACCGCCCGGGCTCTTCTGCACTATCAGCCCGATGAAGTGACCTACCTCGTCGCGAAGACTCATACCCCGGAAGCCGCTGCGAAGGTTGTCAGCCGGATGGGTGGATATTCCCGATTGGCAGCGTTCACCGCGGATGAGTTCTCCACACAATCTCGGATGCACTGGCTCATCACCACCAAGGCGGGTATCACGGTCGGGTTCACGGCTCTGCTCGGGTTGCTTGTCGGGGCCGTGGTGACGAGCCAAACGCTCTACGCGGCAACTGCCGCAAGCCAGCGTGAGTTCGCCACGCTTCGAGCGATGGGCATTCCCAGATGGCGGCTGAAGATGAGCGTTCTGGTGCAGTCGTGTTGGGTGGGACTGTTCGGGATCATCATTGCAGCGCCGATCGCGATTCTCTTGGCGGAAGGGGCAAACCTGATGGGTACGTCCGTCCGACTGCACCCGATCATTCTGGCCCTGGCCGCAGGTGTGACGATGAGCATGGCAATCGGCTCTGGACTCGCTGCGCTCCGCTCGTTCCAAAGCGTGGACCCTGCGCATAATATTCGATGACAGAGTCAGTGTTCAGTGTTCAGTTTTCAGTTTTCAGTAAAGACATTGAAACTACGTTTACGATGTCTGAGTTCTTTGACTGAACACTGAACACTGAACACTGAACACTGAACACTGAACACTGAACACTGAACACTGAACACTAATGTCTGATCAACGTCGCATACCTGGCTTTGGAGCGATCGTTGCGATCGGGTTCCTGATCGTTCCGATCATCGCTGTGGCGTGGTGGCTGAACCGTCCGAAGGGGGAGACGGTATCGGGAGCAAACCTGTCCGAACTCGATGTCGTTTGCCTCGGGCGGGTGGATGGACAAACGCCGGTTGCCTCCCTGGAGCCGACCACGCCCGGAAAAGTCGTCGAGCTTTTTGTTGTCGAGGGCCAGACGGTCAAAGCGAAGGACAAGCTCCTGAAACTCGATGATGAATCGCTCAAACTCCGGGTGGAAGAGGCACAGGAAGCCGTCACCGCGGCTGGGATTGAGGTGGAAGTTGCCCAGTTGGAACAAAAGTTCCAGCCGCGCCGGAAAATGCTTCAGGAAACTGCAGTGGCCGCCGCGATGGATCGGGCCGCTGCTGCCCGGAGCCTGTATCAGGAGCGGAAAGCTGCCAAGGCGTTTGGCACTGTCACCGCGGCTGAGCTGATTGCCGCCGAAGCCGAGGCGAAGCAGTTGGAGCATCTTGTCGAGGTCGAGAAAGCCAAACTGGAGGAACTGGACAAGCTCGATCCAGGGCTGCGGGTTCGCGCTGCCGAAGCCAGAAAAGCGATGGCTCAGATTACTCTCAAGCAGGCTCAGAAGGCTGTTCAGGATTGCGTTCTGCTTGCCCCGGCAGATGGGGTGGTTCTTCGCGTCCAGACATCGGTAGGTGAAACCGCGGTGCCGGGTGGACTCCAACCCGCCATCATGTTTCGTCCGAATAGCCCGCTGATTATCCGCGCCGAGTTGGAACAGGAATTTCTTGGTCGGGTCAAACCCGGCATGAAGGCGACGATCCAGGACGATGTTCGTGCCGACTCTCCAACCTGGACGGGAACCGTGAAGCATGTCGGGAACTGGGTTGCCCGAAAGCGTTCCTTCCTTCTCGACCCCGGCGAAGTGAACGATGTCCGAACGGCCGAGTGCGTCATTACCCTGGATGGGAAGACGGAGGGATTGCTGGTCGGTCAACGGATGCGGGTTCGCATTGGGAAACAGGAGCCCTAAATAAGCCCAGGCCTTCGACCTGGGCTCTCGTTTACACCCGCCACATTTCAACGATTTGCTTGACCAACTGAAGCATTCGGATTACGATTCAAATCACCTGCCTGCTCGCGCTTCACTCCCGGAAGGTTTGCGACTTCCGCCCCGCCCCAATAACCCCGGTTCCACCGAGGTTCGTCCGACCGATGGAGTCTGCACCATGCGCCGATTGATGTTCGGCCTTTTCGTGCTGGCCGCGTGTGGCACCGCCACCGCCCAGCAGCCACTGCCACCCGGACTGCCAAGCCCACGAATCCAGTTCGTGTTCCCGGCAGGAGCCAAGGCCGGACCATCGCCGCAGATTCATTTGATCGGGCTGAATATTCCACTCGATCCTGAGCTTACTGTCACTGGAACCGACCTGGAAGAACCGGAGAAACTGCTGTTCTCCCATCCCGGAATCAAGGCCACATACATTGCTCCGAAGTTGCCCGAGCCCGACCCCAAGAAGAAGGATAACCCACCACCCAAGCCGAACCCCGGGCCACACAAATTCAAATTGACGGTCGATGCCACCGTTCCGCCCGGAATCTACGATGTGCAATTCGTTGGCAAGTGGGGGGTAAGCAATCCCCGCGCATTCGCGGTCGGCAATCTTACGGAGGTGACCGAGAAGGAACCGAACAACGATGTGCCCGAAGCCCAGCGCATCATCCTCGGCACCACGGTCAACGGTGTGATCGCGTCCGGCACCGATGTGGATTACACGGTATTCGAGGGAAAGAAGGGGCAGCGGGTGGTGGTGTCGTGCCTCGCTGGGTCGATCGATAGCCGGGCCAACCCGATGATCGAGGTGTTCGATGTAACAGGCCACAAGCTGACCACGAACCGGAACTACCGCGATACCGATGCCCTCGCAGATCTGATTCTGCCTGCCGATGGGGATTATTACGTCCGGCTGTCTCAGTTCACCTATCAGGGCGGCGGTCCGGATTCCTTTTACCGACTGACCATTTCGACAGCCCCGTGGATCGATGCCGTGTTCCCACCCGCCATCGAAGCCGGGAAACCCGCGCAGGTCACGCTCTACGGTCGCAACCTGCCGAACAGCCAGCCCGCGGATGGGTTCACGATGGATGGTCGGCCACTGGAAAAACTCACGGTCACGATCACCCCTCCCACGAACCCCGCAACGATCACCCGTCTTGCCGTTCATGCCCGGATCGATCCCGTCACGGCCCTTCAGGATGGGTTCGAGTACACTTTCCAGGGAGCGAACGGCTTCTCGAATTCCGTGCCGATCTACTTCACCCGGGACAAGCTGGTGCTGAAGAAGAACGGCGGCGGAACGACGGCTGCAACCGCGGAACTGATCCCCGCTCCGTGTGAAGTGGCTGGGTTCCTGTCTCGCCGCAGCGATTCGGACTGGTACGCCTTCGAGGCCAAAAAGGGCGATCAATTCCAGATCGAGCTGACTGCCGAACGAATCGGCACCGCGGCCGACTTCTACATCTCCGTTCGCGATGGCAAAGACCCCAAGCGGGATCTCTCGGGCGAACTCGATGACGACCCCGACTCGCTCCATCCGTTCGGGTTCTACACCCACAGTTCGGACCCGCCGCCTTACAAATTCACCGCACCGGAAGCTGGCAAATACCTCATCCTGGTTGGCTGTCGCGAATCGAGCATCATGAACGGTCCCCGAACGGCATATCGGCTACGGGTCAGTCCAGCCCAGCCGGACTTCCGGGCCATCGTCATGCCCTTCAGCCGACACTTCCAGACCGGCTCCTCAGCGTGGCAGGGAGGCAGCCAGGCATACGATGTTCTGCTCCACCGGATCGATGGCTATTCCGGATCGGTAACCGTGACCGCCGAGGGACTGCCAGCCGGCGTAACGGCCAAGCCGTTGCACATTGGCCCGAACACGCGCTGGGGGATGCTGGTGCTGAACGCGGCTCCGAACGCCGCGGCGTTTACTGGCCCCATCACTATCAAGGCCACCGGAACCGGAGCGAATGGAGCCGCGCTGGTTCGGGATGTCCGCCCGGCCACCGTGACCTGGGGAATCAACACGCAGCAATCGAATGTGCCTGTGATTGCCCGGCTGGATCAATCGCTGATTCTGGCGGTGCGGCCCGAGAAAGCGATTTTCACCATTTCCCCGGATGCCGCCAACGCCACGACCAAGTTGAACGGCAAGGACGAGAAGCTGTCCTCACCACTGACAGTAAAACAAGGCGAGAAACTGGCCGTTCCTGTTAAAGTGAACTGGATTTCACCGGACAAACAACCGGTGGCGCTGACTGTCGAGCCGACTTCACCCAGTCCACAGGCGAGCCCGGTGACAGCCCAAGTTCCAACTCAGCCGACGAAGGAGAAACCGGAAGCGGTGGCGAACGTCGATGTAAAGTCGAATGCACCGCCCGGAATCTACACGATAACGCTCAAGGGTGTTGCTCAGGTGCCATACGCCAAAGATCCGATGGCGAAGCAAAAGCCGAACATCCCGGCCGAGATATTCTCGGACCCAATCGAAGTAACCGTGATTCCGACCTCGGTTGCCAAGGTGACGGTCGGCGCACTGCCAGCGAATACGCTCAAAATCGGCATGAGCGGCGAACTGCTCATCAAAGTCGATCGGCAGTACGACTATGCAGGCGAGTTCAAGGTGAAGTTTGAGTTACCCAAGGGCGTGACCGGGGTGACTGCCGAAGATGTTATCATTCCAGCGGGCAAGGACGAGGTGAAACTGGTGCTCAAGGCTCCCGCGGATGCCAAGCCCGGAGCCGTGACCAACGCGGTTATCACGCTCACGGCTATGTATGGTGGGAAACACACCGTTACCCACGAGGCGAAGGTGACTTTCACAGTGGCGAAGTGATGTCTTGACGAGCCGGAAGCGTAGCAGGGCAGATCGAAATGACCCCGGAGGGGTCGCAGCAATTAGCCGGTGGTTGAGCGAAGCGACACCACCGGTAACTTAGGTTCCGAAAATATCGCCCTCACCCCCCAACCCCCTCTCCCCGTGGGAGAGGGGGAGTCGGATTTAGCCCCCTCTCCCACGGGGAGAGGGGGTTGGGGGTGAGGGCCAAATACACCACTGAGGATATCCATGCGAATCCTGACCCTCCTGACCCTTCTGGGTCTCACAGCGTTCAGCATCACCGCGATCGCACAAGAACCCAAAAAGGATCTTGCACCGATCGTTCCCATCGACCTCAAACGAAAAGACCCCATCGAATACGGGGCCGACATCGAACCCATCTTCCGGGCCAAGTGCTTCGTTTGCCACTCGGGGAACGTGACCGAAGGCAAGTTCGACATGAGCACATACGCCGGTGTGATGAAGGGCGGCGGCAAGCGGGCCGGCAAGGTGGTTGTGCCGGGGAAAACCGCCGAGAGCTTCCTGTTCCTCGCCTGTTCACGGCAGACAAAACCGATCATGCCACCCAAGACCGAGGATCCACTTACTCCGCAGGAGGTCAGCTTGGTCAAGTTGTGGATTGAAGAAGGAGCCAAGGCTCCCACCACAACGCGGGTGAAAGAAAAAATCATCGTCAACAAACCACCGGAAAACGTGAAGCCCGTGCGGGCAGTGGCCGTGTCGCCGGATGGGAAAATCGTTGCCGCAAGTCGTGGGAACCAGATCCACATTTTCGATGGCAAGAAGGGCGACTTCATCAAGACGCTCATCGACCCATCCCTGAAAACGCCGGACGGCAAGGAAGTGAAGGCAGCCCACATCTCGCTCGTCGAGTCCCTGACCTTCTCCCCAGATGGCAAGACGCTGGCCTCCGGAAGCTTCCAGGAATTGACTCTCTGGGACGCGGATAAGTTCTTGCCGATCAAGCGCCTGACCGGATTCGCGGACAAGGTCACCTGCATTGCCTATTCGGTGGATGGGAAGTTCTTCGCAACCGGTGGCGGAGCGCCGACCGAGGATGGCGAAATCAAGGTATTCGATGCGGCGGGCAAGCTGGTGACGGATATCAAGAACGGGCACAGCGACACCGTGTTCGCTGTGGCTTTCAGTCCGGATGGGAAGTTGCTCGCGACCGGCGGGGCCGACAAGTTCGTGAAGGTCTTTGAGTTGCCCACGGAAGCCGGGAAGCAAGCCAAGTTCGTGAAGGCATTCGAAGGGCACACGCACCACGTCATGGGTGTTGGCTGGACGCCCGATGGGAAGAAGTTGGCGAGTTGTGGTGCCGATAATTTCGTGAAGGTCTGGGATTACGAGAAGGGCGAGAAGCTCCGCGACATGCAGGGCCACACCAAGCAGGTGACGACGCTGTTCTTCGTGGGCAAAACGGCACAGTTCGTGACAGGCAGCGGCGATGCCAGCGTCCGGATGTGGAACGCGGAGAACGGCGGCAACGTGCGGTCGTTCGCGGGTGCCGCGGACTATGTGTACGCAGTCTCCGTGAGTACCGATGGAACGGTGGTGGCGAGCGGTTGCGAGGATGGGATCGTCCGGGTTTACAACGGCGCGAACGGCACGCTGATCAAGGCGGCCTTGCCGCCTGACGCCGAGCCCAAGAAGGAAGAACCGAAGAAGGAAGAGCCGAAGAAAAAGTAAAAAGCAGAACGTGCGCGGGGTAATTATTAACGAGCATCGACCCCGGAGGGGTCGCAGCGATTAGCAGGTGGTTGAGCGAAGCGACACCACCGGTCTCCATCCATCATCCCGACCATTCTAGGGTCGCAGCACGGGTGTCTGCGACCCCTCCAGGGTCGATCCGTTTTGTGATCACAACCGGTGGTGTCGCTACGCTCAACCACCGGCTAATCGCTACGACCCCTGCCGGGGTCGAGCAACACTTCAGACCCCCTGCGGTTCATGACTACGACGACAGTGTCAGGGTGACCGAGTTATTTCCGGCAACCAATATGACCGTTGCCGAAGTGGAACCGAACGTGTCGCCAGCGATCGCTTGCACGGTGTAGGTACCCGGTTCCACGGCGATAGCAAAGGTATAGGTGCCGTCGCCATTGTCATTCGCAGTTTCGATATAGTTTTGGTTCATATCCAACGACACAGTCACGCCTGTCAACGCATTCCCACTGCCATCGGTGACGGTAACTGTCAAGTTCGCGAGTTGCGGTGAAGTTGAGTTCGATACAAGCGAGAAAGACTCCACGTTCGAGCCAGCTGCCAGCATCAAGTCTGCCGTCTGCGATGCGTAGCCGGAATCCGATACGGTCACGCTGTAGGACAGACCCGCCTGGAGCCCGGGAATACTGTAATTGCCCTGGGAGTCGGTCGTGGCCACGGTTTGGGCTCCGTTAGCCAGGTTGGTCACGGTCACCGTTGCGCCCGCGAGAACATTTCCATTCGTATCCGTAACCGTGCCGCTCAGGGTTCCCAGTTGGAGAGCGTTTTTCCCACCGTTGTCGGCACTCAAAAGACGATCCTGGGCGCTGTAGAAGATGGTTCCACCAGCGGGACCAAACTCATTGATCGCCGGTCCAACGACAAAATCGACCTGGTAGTAGTTGTTGGGAAGCTGGACGCTGAGACTGTCCTGCCCTGGCCCGAATGTGCCGGTCGCAACAGCCAGGATCGTCTGCTCATCCGCGGTCGAGGGATTGAAACTCGACCCAGGAGCATTGTAACTGACGAGCGACACCGTTACCGGTCCGGAATGCGGAGCGATGGTGAAGTTGGCCTCCACGGTGTCGCCCTGTTGAGTATGACCGCGGAGATCTTTGACTGTGGTTGTGGTTCCGTTTGGGCTGGTTATTGTGAAACTGATCTTCCTCACGGCAAACGTGTTGAGCAACTGAAAGTTATCGAAGTTCTGGCCCCCAACCTGTTGCCCAGCGACGAGGTTGACCGTGTAATCGAATGTGGGTGTCGGAGCGGTTTGAACGGAGCCCCAGGGCGTGAATTCCGTCACGAAGTAACGGCCCGCCGCCAGGTTTCCGAACGAGTAGGATCCGTCCGAACCCGAAAACTGTAGTCCGACCAGCCTGTCCCCCCAGTTCAAATTTGAGGCGTTGTTGGTGGCG
>DASZJS010000975.1:0-8826 GCA_035947935.1 Gemmata sp.
GTCATCCGAGCAAACCGGGTACGATATGGCTGAGGGGATATTTCTCCTCAATGGTCCAAATGTCCAAGGGTTCACGAACGTGGCCAATAATCTGTACGTCGGCAACATGGCATTCTCAACGACCGAAGAGACATTGCGAGAACTGTTCTCGCAGTATGGGACTGTGACGAAAGCACAACTCGTCATGGACCGGGAAACTGGAAGACCTCGGGGCTTCGCGTTTGTCGAGATGACTGATGGTGGTGACCAAGCCATCGCGGCATTAAATGGGTCACAAGTTGATGGTAGGGCATTGACCGTCAATGAGGCCAAGCCCAGAGAAAACCGACCGCGCGGTGGTGGAGGTGGGGGCGTTGAGCGTGGTGGATATGGCGGCGGCGGTGACGGTCGCAGATATTGACCTTGGCTCTGCCGTTCCCAACCAGTCGCTCCATTGGATGTGACGCCCACACACCAAGACCGTGCCGGGGGTGAAGAGCACTTGCCGATGGTAGAGTCCGTTGCTGCCCACTCCGGTGTGCAGGTGAGGAGGTTCGCGATGACTGAGTTGCGCGTCTTCCTGGCCGATGACCATGCCGTTGTCCGCGAGGGGCTGAAAGCCCTGATTAGCGCCCAGTCCGGAATAACTGTGGTCGGCGAAGCAGCCGATGGGCTGACCACGTGCGAGCAGGTGCCGGGACTGCGCCCCGACGTGGTGGTGATGGATGTGTCCATGCCCGGGTTGACCGGCACCCAGGCTACTGAGCGACTGAAGCAGGAGTGTCGGAATGTGAAGGTGCTGGCCCTGACCGTCCACGAGGACAAGGGATATATCCGTCAACTTCTGGCTGCCGGGGCTACCGGATACGTGCTCAAGCGAACGGCAGCAGAAGAGTTGATCCACGCCATTCGGGTGGTTGCTGCGGGTGGGGTTTACCTAGACCCGACGATGGCGGGCAAAGTGGTCGGGGGGTTCGTCCAGCGACCTACCGCGGACAGCTCCGGGTCCGTTGTGGCTCTGAGCGATCGGGAGGAAGAGGTAGCCCAGCTCACCGCAGCCGGGCATAGCAACAAAGAGATTGCTGTTCGCCTTGAGTTGGGCGTCAAGACCGTCGAGACGTACCGGGCCAGGGGCATGGGAAAACTCGGTCTTGAGACCCGTGCCGACCTCGTCCGCTACGCTGTCCAGCGCGGGTGGCTGAAGGAAGGGTGAGGGCAACCCCGGGCTTGTGGAATGCAATTCCGAATTAGTATCGCATTGTTTGGCCTCGTCTCCACTGCGGGGGATACCATTCCGGGAGGTGGGGTATCCACTTTGACACGTTCCCGGCACGTCGATTGCAACCAAAAGCAGCGGACAAGATCGCTACCCGTCAAATTCGGTGAGGCTATGACGATGAGCGCGACAGCCAGAGAAATTGCCGACGAAGTGGTTGCTGCCCGTCAGAAGGCTTGGGAGAAGTCAAATCCGACTGTCGCAGTGGTATCCACAGAAGAACTCAACCCCGAGGACGAAGTAGTTGTCCGACGTGTCGTGGCAGAACACGGCTACAAGGGAAAAGAATTCGAGGAGATGGCGCGCAAGGTATCAGCTCTCATAGTCGGGAAATTCGAGGCAATGGACGATGACATGTCTGCGGACAATGCTGATTGAGGCAGAGCGGGTGAGGCAGAAGGGGGTCACAGTTTTGCCCTACTACTCTTCCCCATCCCCGAGCAGTTCCGCCATTGCGAGTTCTTTTGCCACGTCCGCCGGCATCCCCTGGTCGCAGGTCATTGTCCGGTACATTTCCTGTGCCCGTGCCGTCTTTGTTATCAGGTAGTTTTCCAGGTCCGGTCCCAGTTCCTGCACCAACTCCGGCTTGCTCCGCTGGAGACTCTTGCGGAGGATGCTCTCCCAAGCGTTCCCCGGCTGGTAATTGTCCGCTTTCGCCTTTTCCGCGGCTTCCTTCCAGATGCTCTTGGGTGCTATCGCCATGTTCGTCCTTTATGTGCGTCCTTATCGTCGCCCGTATTCTAACGGGATAGGAGTCCACGTCTGCAACGAAAAACCCGCCCGGTGTTTCTCCGAGCGGGGCACCCAGGCAGTTCGCCCCACTGCTTGGACCGTCATGGGTCAGAGGGAAGGCAACAGGTTACTCTCGCCCTCCAGGTACCCGAAACCACCGAACGCCGGTCGCGTCGATCCCTGTCTTCTCGTCGATTGGTAAAGCCGGTTGGGTGGAAAGTGAGTCATCAACAGGCACTCGCAAATCGTAACCCAAGCCCTCAAGTTCATTGAGCAAGTTGGAGACCGATGACAACTCGGTCAATTGGATGTCGTTGGAAATCTGTGCCACGGGGGTCGAACCCCCAACATGAATAACTCCAAGATAACAACGGGGGAGAAGACGTAACCGGAAAACGGATTGCGATCGTCGTCGTCGTGGTGTGCAATAGTGATTGGAAGCGAGGGGAGGCGATTGAACCCCCATAGCCAGGGCGACCGCAAAAGAGCCCCGGACACGCGGGTATTATTCTTTTGCGATACTCGGCCACAGCCAAGAGTGCGAGAGGTGGTTTGTGCCCATTTGTGCGAGATGCCGTCTGGGATTCGATGTCCCCGAAGGGGCACCGGTCTGCCCCCGTTGTGGCACCGGTCAGGCGCTTCCGCCAATCATCGCTCGACATAGACTCGCGGTCGTTCTGGTTGTGTGTTGCGGGTTGGGATTGGTGATCTACTGGGTCGTATTCGGGTATTCGGGAGGGTCTCCAAAACCTCCGAAGGAGCCAAAACTTCGGATCGAAAGCACTCCTGGAGCCTTGGTCACCGTTTTCGTCGTCTACAAAGATGGTTCACGAACCAGCGTTTCACAAGGGATGCCTGAATCGGGTGTTCTCTTGAGAGATCTCAAAGGTGGTGTGGCCTTTTACGCCAACGTATTTCTCGCCGACAGGGGCACAATCATTCTGTTTGACGGCGAAACGGAAATCCAAAGAGTAACCACGGAGGGAATGGAAGAGGTCAAGGTTTTTGCCGGTGACCAAACTGGAAGCTTTAATGGCTAGCGAAGGGCATCGCTTAATAGCAGCCTAACCCGGCGCTGCACCTGACCCGACGGGCCTAGGCTTTCCCAGTGTCATAGCTCCCCGAGCCCGCCGGTCGTTCCCGCGATTCTACCGACCATATCGCGAGAGTCGGAGCAGAAAAACCCGCCCGTCACCATACCGAGCGGGCTCCCCGCGAGTCATCATCCGAGCCGCGAGGAAGGTCGCACGATCAGTCGTTGTACACATGCTTCATGAACGATGAGGCAGCAGCGTCATCGCTCTTCGGTCGTGACACCGGCCGCCGATTTTCCCCGCTGGGACAGCTCAGTTGGCTGCCGTCCCAATCTACAGAACCACTTTCCCCAAGAGGTGTCTCCCCCATGCACGCCGCCGCTCTCCTGACCGCGATGGTTACCCACGGGCTCATCATGCCGCCAGTGGAGAAACACAGAGGCTACCATCTCGAAGCGGCTAGACCGTGGTATGCGATCGAGGAATTCCGCAAAATCCCGGAGTCGCTCCATTATCCGCGTGAGGCTGGATCGGGAATTACGACCTCAATGCCGACGTGTCAAAAGTTGGTTGGAACGACGGGGATGTCTTCAAAAAGCCTTTGCCCTATGCCTGCGTCTTGATCACATCCAATCCGTTTTGGGGCGTCAACAATCCGCGTTCGGGTCCGATTTACAGAATTGATGTGATCGGATGCGAAGACGAAAAGGAAGCCAAAGCGCTCTTTTTGCAACTGCGTTTGCGAAGAATCCCCGACTATGCCCGGTCGGGGAAGTTCCTGATTAAAGCCACCTCGACGCCGTTTGCATGGTTCGCGACCGTCTACGGTGCGGAACGGTACACAATAAGACGGACGATTGACATTTGGTGAGGTCGCCGCGACAGTGACGTGAGCCCGCACTATCCCGCCATCTTCGCCCTCGCCCGCCGACCGAACGGGGGTGTGGCCAATGTTAGCCAAAGGAAACATCACCCACGATGATTGCTCGCAAATCGTGGAATTGCCGCAGAGGGCGACTGTAATCAACCTAGGGTTGATTGATGTGGACTCATCCTATTCGCCTGCCCGGCGGCAAACCCCTAACCCTTCTGCATCGTGTGTGTGGTTGCCGACGAGGAGTGTTTCCCCATCCCTTCTCCTCAAAGTAATCGCGATCATGTTCTTCCGAACCACTACCGAGTATCGAGCCATCCCCACCGTCCAGCAATGGTTGAAGGACTACGGAGTCATAGAGCACAGCCAAATAGGGTGGATTAGGTCACTGCTCGAAGACTACCACCTCGCTCCCACAGCATTCGCAAAGAACGACATTCTGGCGAAATCGTTCTGGCTCGTTGACGACTGGCTTGCCAAAGCTGGCCCAAAAGCGAAAAATGCAGCAGTTCGTCTCTCACCGAAAGATGCGGCTCGTCTTCACGCTATGACGAATCTATACAAGATCATCGTTTCCAAGCTGTGTGAATTCTTCCGAGTTACCGTGAACGTACTGCCGTCCAAACTGGCGCTGTCGAAATTGAAGGGCAGCTTCGTCGAGATGGGGGAGCGTGAGGACGGTGAAGATTATGAATTGGGCAAGACTGTGATGGAAGAGTTCCGGCTGCGTTTCGACGGTGGATATGTCACTCGGTGGAAAGACGCCACTAGGAGCTTTATTGCAACACATACCGCTGATGCAGACCTCAGATTCAAGAGTACCTCAATGTTTCTGCCGCCTGCTTACAACTGTCAGGCTGGCTATGTCATGGCGATGTGGGATTCGATTTACATGGCAGAGCACGACGTGAAGAAAAACAGATACCACTCTCAATACATGTCGGGCGAACGAGTGCGTTGTGCGGGGGAAATGACAATAGTACAGGGACGTGTTGCTTCGGTGAGCAACCTCAGTGGCCATTACCTGCCCCGAGCCGAGCAACTGCTTCCCGTACTTTGGTACTTACAACAACAAGGTACGCGCTTGACTAGCGTTAACGTCTTCGCCATGACAGTGGAACCCCCGGAGCAAGTAGTTCGGACTGGCTCCTCGACCCCAGTTCCGAAGCCAACATCTGCTTCGCCCCGTCTTCCGACCGCACCGAGTCCTACAAAGACACTCGTACTCACTCAGTGGAAGGGAGACGTGTTTCTCCGCGCGATGGGTGAACCGACGGTTCCGGTTGTCGCCGTATGGCATTCGGATGATGACGGCGATACATGGAAATCGGGCCGGGCTCCATAGACCCCAGGAAAGTCAGAGAGCCAGTCACGCCCCTGAACGATGCAACTGGCTCACGACCCGACCGCCAGTCGATAGCCACCATCCGTTTCGATGGGGTCGCCATCCAGAGAGGGAAACGCCTTCTTCAACTCCTTCCTCAATTCCGCGATGTGAAAGCGAGCATTGGTTTCTGAAGTGAGTCTGTCGAACGCAGTGCCTATCAGGTCTTTCGCCGCGACTGGCTCTGTGGCACTCGCCAAGATGCTAAGCAATTTCAGCCGACTCGGGGCAATTGAGACCGGCACTCCGTCAAACGTCGCTTCCCGGTCTGTGATGTGCCAACCGCGTGGAGGTGGTGCTTTTGATTGAGGTTCCACTTCCATGCCCAAGGGCACTAGCACCTCAAGGATCTTCTCCCCATCAGATCCGATCAGAAGCACCCGACGTACGCGGCAGGTGGAATCGACGTGCGCAGCCATGCGACAAACGGCGGCTTGAAGACAGAGAAGTTGATCTTGCATGGTGTCTGTCCCAAATGCGTGTACAGGCTCAGAGGAACCTCACTTGGAAGGCGTCGCCGTAACTTCAGCCGATATCCCTCAGCACCACCTTCGAGTAATTCCTCCTCGAACCCCGGGAACGCAGCCTTCAGTTCCCGTTTCAACTCGCGGATGTGATATCTTGTGTTCGCTTCGTCCGTTTCCGAATCGAAAGCCTTTTCTGTGAGTTCCTTCGCTGTGAGCGATCCAGGTGCCTCGACCAGCACGCGCAGAAGACTCAGGCGACTGGTGGCAATCTCAACCGATTTTCCGCCGAACGAGACCGCATTCTGGGTGAATGCCCCAGCCAACCGCTGGACGTGGCTGCTTCTCGGGGGTCGGTTCCATACCCAAAGGGATCATCACATCGAGGATCTTCCGACCTTCGGTGCCGTACACCACCACCCGGCCAGCCGTATGACCTCGGGCAATGTGACTGGCGGCATGGCAGGCAGCGCTCTGTAGCGAGTGGATTGCATTGGTGGGCATGGGTGATCTCTTGGGTTCTTCGTCACCAGCGACGATCCACCGAACTCAGTAAGAGAGAATCCACAACAGAACACGGGTCCGCGCTTCGCCTTCGGGCAGCAGGTGGAACACGATTCGAGACAACGTGAGCATGGGAAATCCTTTCGGGGCGAGGGGTTGAGGAGTGACATCGAGATTCCGATATCACTGGTCGGGCGTTCAGAACGGCGGCTGTAACTGTCTGTTGGCTACCTTTCGCAATCGGCGGCAGAGCGTATCCACCGTCCTGCCCGATATCACTGGTTTGGGAAGCGTTCAGAACGGCGGTTCGGTCAGCCCAAACGAACGAGCCATAGCAACCACCTCGGCTTCGCTGGGCAACTCGACTGGCATTACCCGCATGTCTCCGTGGAAGGCACGCCAGTCATCCGCAGCGATGTCCGCGGGGTCGAGCCGGGGGTGTCATCGGGGAGCAGATCGGGGTTGAGGGCGGCAAGTGGGAGTTCAGTGAAAGTTGCGCTCATGGTTCGCTCCGGTCGCACTTGACGAGTTTCAGGGAACGGTTAAAGTATCCAAGTGTGTATGGCGATATTCTATACGTGTGTGTGTAGACATGTCAACCACACTTGTATAGAATATTCCGGAAGGCGAGAGGTAATTAAAATGGCGGGTCGTGGCGATCTTCCGGCTTCGGGCTTCGGTTCACAACTTCGTCGAAGGCGAGATGAAAAGGGCTGGACGCAGCAGGAACTTGCAGAAGCAACGGGCATTCATGCCAACACGATCGCGAGATTAGAACGGGGTGAGCATGAACCCGCGTGGCCACTCGTTCTCGCCCTAGCAAAGGCTCTCGGCGTGGACTGCACGGCGTTCAACGCGGAACCCGGTACGGAACCGGAGAAGTCGGTGGAGAAACCCACGGCGAAGAAACCTGCCGCGAAAAAGGGCGGGAAGAAGTGATGACCCAAAAGACCGTCATTGACTCTCCTCATTATCTCGTCGCAGAGCGAGCATTGATGGCAATTCTTTCGGAAGCTCGATTGCCCCTGAAGATAGCGCTGGACATGCTCCAAGATGATGGATGCGAACGGCGGGATGCCATACTTTTCATGGGCATTTCGAGGGAACTTACGTCGGGCGGGCGCACCAAGGTTCCAATTTCAAGTCTCGTTACTCATCTCGATCTAGTGCCACAAGAGCTAGGACTGCCACTCGGAACAGACCTCGACCCCGTTGGCGATCTGGATTGTATCCCAACCCTACTGATGACCCTTCCACCTCGATTTGGACCTAAACAAAATGCGAGGTGTGCGGCGTTCGACGTGTGTTTGAAAATGCTCGTACGGGATTTCTCTTCATCACTTCTTTCAGCCGGCAAACTACTACGTCTTGCCCCTGATGGTTGCGAGGTCGGCTCCCGCCGTCACCTTGTTCGACAAGCTTGCATGGACTTTTCCAAGGCAGCAATTGAGCATGGCAAGAAACTGAAAGACAAGCCCTAGAAGAAGGCGAGCAAGAAAGGGAAGAAGTGGATACCCAGAATCCGAAGCGCACCCAATTGCCAAAGGCTCCGCTAAACCTAAACGCGGTGATGATTTTTGTCGCATTAGCCAATGGCGTCATGTTCGGTGTTTTGGCGATTCTCAGTATTACCGATTTCGTTCCAACGAAAACTTATACTTCCATCATCTTCAGTGTTACTGCGATCGCTAACTTGATTGCAGTTCCATTCTGGTTACGCAGGCTCTTGCGGGCGAAAAAACGGAGCACAACTTCCGGGTGAGGGAGAATGGGTCCATTTCGCTCACTCTTGGAGGTGAGGGGATGAATCCTTCACCTCGTCCGGTAATAGGGTGAACGGTCATCATTCTCTTGGCGACCTTTCTTTTCCTTCGCTGCCGACCCAAACACGAACAGTCCAAGTAAGGCAACGATCACCAGAGCGTTCACCGTGAGACCGATGTATGTCAGGGTATGGCTGCGGTTCTTGTGGGCAGTCAGCGTCGCTATTGCGAGTCCGACGCCAACTAAGCATAGTGGAATGCTCAGGATATTCAGACAAACAAGGGCTAATGCGCCACTCAAAAGACTGCCCGCTGTGTCCGTTGCCCCTCTCGAATGAGCGATATTCAGAATGACAATCAAGCCGAGCATCACATCGAGACCGCCTACCAAGACGGCAATGATGAATGAAGCCATGCCCATTCCCGAGGACTTGCTTTCAGGTCTCCGTCTCCGACTCTTGGTGTCGCTCTTGCTCAAATGCTCAAGCTCAAACGGTGAGGCGGGAGGCGGCACCGCCAGAAGAGGCGGGGGACCAGCGTGGAACGTGATCTGGCGATGTGGGGCGAGCGGGTGGCAGATTCGCAGGTGGCGTGGCCCACGTCACATCCTTGCCGCATTTCGGACAAGGTTCAGTTTCGCCGGCTAGTGATACCGAACCGAGAAACTCCCCACCGCATTTTGCGGCATTTCCAAGTGATGCGGTTCACGGTGCGACTCCA
Organism: Gemmata sp.; assembly: GCA_035947935.1. Lineage (GTDB taxonomy): Bacteria > Planctomycetota > Planctomycetia > Gemmatales > Gemmataceae > Gemmata. The sequence continues at coordinate 8,731 of DASZJS010000975.1, forward strand.
GGAAGGATGAATGTGCGCACTAGTGTCACACGCGATATCTCGCTTCGCAATAAGTTTCTGTCAAGAAGGATGCTGCCGGGTGGGCGTCACGGAAGT
>DASZJS010000976.1:0-4838 GCA_035947935.1 Gemmata sp.
AACCTCATGCCTTCGAGCGGCGTCAGGTCTTCAACCCGACTGCAACCAGAGAGCATGAGAGTCGTCAGCTTCATCCCTGAGAGAGGAGTCAGGTCGCGCACCTGATCGCAATTCCGAAGAATCAGCGTACTCAGTTTCATACCCTTGAGCGGCGTCAGATCGCGTATATCCTTTCGCTCGCAAATCTCAAGCACGAATTGCCCGTCCTTGCCGATTAACAAGCGTTTTCCCAATCCGGGCCATACAGCATCGATACGCTTCTGATACAGTTCCAGCAACTCATGTTGGGAATGAACGCGTTGCTCCGCGAGTCGATAAAGTTGCTCATCCATGGGATACGCATTCTGCTGGCGAAGAATCTCCGCGACGGTCAGCAGAAGCATCGGCTGATCGGGTTTTACCATTCGGCAGGCATCGGCCAGTCTTTTCGCGAGGGCATCCGTTGGGCAGAGCGTCACATAGGTATCGAGTTCGCTCGCGGCTTCGGAAAACCGCTGGAGCGCAATCAATAGTTGCCCTTTCATCAGATATGCTTCCGCACGAGTCGAATCGTACTCCAGCGCCGTGTTGATATGGATCAGTGCATCCTCATACGCGCGGTCATTCGCAGCGAGTCGCGCCGCCCGCATATATGCGGGTACAGACTCAATCGCCTGTTCCTCTTTGGATCTCTTTTCCGCCCGAAAGTCTTCATTGGCCCTTTCCGCGCGAAGGCGAGAGTTGTTGACCAGGATGTAACCGACAATCACAACGCTGGCTAGCGCGATCGAACCAATCAACATTGCCGTGCTTGCAGCTTTGTTCTGCTTGATCAGTTTCCAGAGCATCATTCGGAAAGAATCGTCTTTCGCGCTGACGCTTCGTCCTTCCTGAAACCGCTCGATGTCGCCTCGGAATGCTTCGACGGTCTGGTACCGCTCATCGCGGTTGCGAGCCAATGCTTTCATGGCAATGGCAGAGAGTTCGTGCGGGATCAACCCAGCGCGAGCTCGTTCGGGATTGCGTTCTTCGGGTGCGGCAATCTTCCCTTCCGTCACACTGGCCAGCAAAGCAAGCTGGCCCTCGGTGTTGTCCAGATGCGGTTGTAATGCGAGCAACTCGTAGAGAATGGCTCCAAGCGAGTAAATGTCGCTCCTGGTGTCGATGTCCGCGACTCTACCCACGGCTTGCTCGGGCGACATGTAAACCAGCGTGTTAAGCACTGAGCCTTTCGGCTTGAGATCGGCAGTGCATTCTTGGTCGATCGCTACGGGAACTTCAAGCTTCCCACCACCTCCTACACTTGCGGCGAACGAGTCTCCCAATCTAGCATCGGTGAGCGTCGTCGCGAGGCCCCAATTCATGAGGTAGACCTCGCCGAATTCGCCGAGCATGATGTTGGCGGGCTTGATGTCTCGGTGAATGACGCCCCGCGAATGAGCATAAGCGAGTGCGTTGCAAACGCCAACAAAGCTGTTCAACAACCGACCGAGTGGCCATTCACTTTCCGTGGTTTTGCAACCCCTACGGAGGCCATCGAGAATTACAGCAAGGCTACGGCCTCTGACCATCCTCATGGCAAAGAGCAGCCGTTGCTGGGAATCGATACCCAGGTCATGAACAGGAACGATATTCGGATGTTCGAGTTGACCGGTGATTCGTGCCTCGGTGACGAAACGAACCTTCTTGTAAGCATCGGCCGGGTCAAGCAAGTTTTTTACGGCAACCTCGCGCTGGATCTTACTATCGAGGGCATGAAGGATGGCACCCATCCCACTCCGATCGATTTCACCCGTGGCCGCATGGCATTCGTTGCTGTTCAGCACACTCTGTGGCTGCGGTCGCTCAAGAACGGAGCCCTTCTTGATAAGAGTCTCATCGGTATCGACATCGCCGCGGGCTGGGCGGTCAGTGACCCCCGAAGCACCCTCGACGTTTGGGAACGCTTGATGGATTTCAAAATGGAGGCGTAGCTCTTCGGCGAGATGGGGGAATCGTTCGACATATTCGCTCAGACCGGGACATTCCCCATGGCGTTCGCGGACGAGGATTTCGTGGTAGATGAGATCGAGTAATTCCGTTGTGGGAACTTGCCAGTGTGGATACTTCTCAAAATACGTTTCGAGCAGGATGCGTTCGCCGAGTTCCCAACGTCGCCGCTGATCCCGGACGAGGAATGCGACGGGAATAGTGACCCCGTCAATCGAGAGTGTACTCAGACTCGATGAAACCTCATCTCTTGCCACGACGCACCTCGTCGAGACCGAGTTGATCGATGACCAGATCGACGGTTCTGGCCAGCCGTTTGCGCAGACGTTCGGGATCGTCGCCTAGCCGATTCGCGATTTCGCCCCATCCAAATCCTTGCTTTCGGAGCGCGATCAGTTCGCGTTCTTCTGTTGAAATCAGTCCCTCCGCTGCCCGCATCAGGTCTTCGTAGATGAGCGATTCGCTCGGAGATGCTTGAGAGCCGATGGTGTTCTCCGCCTGCCGCTCATTGAGGCAGACCCGAACGTCGTCGCGTTTTTCCAGCGATCGGTGGCGTTTCTTGCTGACGACCTTGTTGCGCACCATTGTGGCCAACAATCTGAGGAGATCGCTTTCGTTGCCGATCTCGTACTGACCCAATCCCAGCCGCACGAAGAAGCTGCCGAACACGGACTGACAGATATCCTCTGCATCCACGAGCCCTGAGAGTTTCCGGTCCATGAGGCGCATGGCAACGATGCGGCGCAACGCCGGCTCATAGCGGGTGAGCAAGGAGCGTGCGGCATCGTTGTCGCCAGCGCGAAGCCGTTCGATGAGTGTGGCGAAGGAATTGTGATCGTTCAAACCAATCTCCTCTGGGATGCGGGTGGTTACCGCTCCTTCACCGGCTGAGGCAGCTGGCAGCGAGGATGTCGTTAGCGGCGAAGCCTTCAGCAATACGCTCTTGGGGACATCAGGTACTATTCGGATTCACCCTGACCAGGGGACATCGGGTTTAGGGATTAATCATGATGATGATCGGATCGTTGCCAAATGAACAGTTACAGGGAATCCGCTTTCATCCAGACAAGTGAATCCTCAGCTTGAAGGAGGTAGGACTTGAAAGGATTAACGGATTGTCCGGTTACACTCGGAGTTCTGATAGCTGATTACATTATAGAACAGACAATGACCGGCTTTGTTCGTTGCAATCGACGCTCGATTTCTGTTTTTTCGTGAGTATCAAAAAACGCTCAAAAAAGATCTGAATCTTGCCCTAATGTCGTCCTAACTCAATTCCGATGAATACTTTGCCCGAGCTTTAATAATTTAGCTTTGTTTGGCAGAATCGACCAATTTTTGGGGCCAGTGTCTATAATTCAAATTATATTTATAATATAATTGCGACGGCGGTGGGTCAAGGTCATGCTATATTGAGAGAGTGATTGAATTATTGGAAGCTCAGACACTTAAGATGCTCACGACGTGATGCGTTGACAGCAGAGTGACTCTACGAGAGGTTAGGGTCGAAAAGTCATAGGGATTGTCTCAGCGCATGTCCGCGGTTACTGTGAAATAGCACACTTCGCCCGGTCATCGGGAGACCACGCGCGGGGACACGGAGCATGCTGCATCTGGAGTTCGTACTCCCCGGTCCACCCGTCTCGTATCAGACGAACGACAAGGCGAACCTGAAGGCGTGGCAGGCAACGGTCAAGGCCGAGGCGGGAAAGACTTGGACGGCGGTCCCGCTCACTGGGAAGCTGAAGTTTGTACTCATCAACTTCCACGAGGGGGACAAGCCGCCGTTGGATGATGACAACATGGTGAAGCCGATCCGGGACGCATTGAACAAGTTCGTATACGACGATGATCGGCAGATCCGGTACTCAGAAACATTCCAGATACCGATCGACGACCCGATCAAGATCCGTCGGGCGTCGGCTATCTTGCTGGCTGCATAAAGCAAAGGTGAAGAATTCTTGTACGTGCGGATCGAGGAGGCTCCCGCCTTCATCCAGTTGCCGGGATAAAAACATGAACTTCGAGAAAGAACTTGATCGGATCGCCGAGGAGTATCGAGATGAGGGGTATGCCGTCATCACCCACCCGAATAAGGATCATTTAGATGGCTTTCCGGACGATCTCGGGGCCGACATCCTGGCGACCCGCGGGAACGAGAAGGTGCTGGTCCAGGTAAAGCACACGCGGGCGGATGTTGAAGCCGACACAAGCGTTCCCGATCGGGCTAAGACAGTCAACGCCCGACCGGGTTGGCGTTACGATCTGATCGTCCTGGAGAAAGAAACAGCGGTGCAGCGGGTGGCGGAGAGGGCACAGGAACCGACAGACGAACAGTTCTTGGGAATGCTCAACCATGCCCGGATGGCGAAGGGAACGGGCCTGAAGGAAATGGCCCTCACCTACGCCTGGGCAGCTTTAGAAGCTGCAATGCGTCGGCTTCGAGACGAAGCGGAACTATACGGTAGGACGACGCCCACAGAACTTCTGCGAACCCTCTACGGAAACGGATTTCTCTCTCGATCAGAGTTCGACCGCGCGAGGATGGCCTGGTCGATCCGGACGCAGGCGGTGCATGGCTTCGTCCCACCTGAGATTGACCCGGCATTGATCGACGACATGCTTGCCCTCGCCGAGAAGGTCAAGGGCCGCGAGCAGATGCAAGCGAGCCCGGCCGCAGGATGACAGCACCCCTTTGGGATGCCAATGAGGTGTTTGTGTTCTCATTTCTGGACGCAGTTATCGCGGTGATACGCCAAATACTCGCACGTTTCCGGTGATGGCTTCATCATTAACGATTTGTTGCTAATGCCAAAAATGTGTCGCTCCTCGCTGCTCAACTGCAAGGAGACAATCATCTCACCGGAAGA
>DASZJS010000977.1:0-6483 GCA_035947935.1 Gemmata sp.
TGGGTCATCGCATGCCAACCATTCTTGTTCCGTCATGGCTTTACTTCCTCGTCGCCTATCTCAAGCACATTTCCTTCAAGGTCGTAAGTGATCGATGAGGGGTATAGTTCATCGTAGACATCAGGTTCGCCCGGCTGCGTCTTCCACTCATCCCCTCGAACCTCCCACATCGCCACCAGACCCAGCAGTTCGGCCGCTGTGGTCGCGCTGAACTCTCTCCCATCCTTCTCGGCGTCGATGTCTTTGCTGTAGTCTCCTTCACTTCCTTTGGTGAACCAAAAGGTCAGCTTGCAACCTTTCGCACGCAACGCGAGAAGGCATGGATTCCATATGTTACCAGCTATGCGGATGCAGACTGATCGTTCGGGTTCGAGCATGGATTTCCCTCATTCCATCGATGGGAGTACATCAGGTTCAACTTGATAGGCGTTCGCCAGAGCGTTGGTCGAGTTGAACAACCCCACAACAGCCATTACTTCACCGAGCATTTCCAGATCGACTCCGAGCTTCCGCAGAGCGGCTGTGTGGGAGTTGATGCAGTAGGCGCAGCCGTTCGTGGCACTCACCGCCAGCGCGATGATCTCCCGCGTTGTCGGATCGAGTTTCGATGTCCGACCAGCAGCTTCCGGGTGCATGATCGCCTTCAACCGCGTCCAGACCAATTCCAGGTGGTCTGGATTGGTTGCCAACACACGCCAGAAGTTTGGCACTGCTGCCAGATTCTTCGTCCGTTTGATATCCGCGTAAACCGCAGCAACTTTCCCGGTCGCTCCCTCTTCGGGAACGGGTGGCACGGTGGCAATTCGTCCGGTTGGCATAAGACGGCTCCCTTTACAGTTTTTTGTCGGAGGTTTGGAGTTTACTTGCATCCAAGCTTCTGAGAAGGTACTCTTTTCATACGACTCTCGCTGCCGACCAAAGCCTGCCTTCATCGATAAAAGCCCTCCTACCTCGTTCTTCTGCCTGCCTCCCACCGCTTCGGTGCTGCCCGGAGACAAACGTGGAACAGAAATTTGATGCCGCGCCCAAGGCCGAATTACGGCTGAACGGCCGCAAAGTGACCCGATCCGTCGTCGCGAACGACTGGGGACTGATGCTTCGTTGGGTCGTTACGCGCGATGGGAAAGTGATCGCCACTGCACCCGCCCGAGCCGATACCACCTACGAACACCCGGATACCACTCCGGGCCAATACGCCATTGTCCTTCAGTCGTGGAAGTATGTGAATTACACCAAAGATGCCTCCGGCGAGTTCACCGTCAGCAAGTTCGTCGATATCTCGAACACGGTTACTTACACGATCTCGGTGAAACACACCGTTCGCTCCGAAAGCAATCCGGATCTTATTCCGACCCTTCGGCCGTGAGATCGATCCGCTTGCTTTGTAATTCCTTAAAGAACACAGACCGGAATCAGTCATGCTCAACATCGGTTCCGAGAAATTGCCGCTCTGTTCCGGGCCAACCCGACGGAGTTTCCTGACCGTTGGAGCTACTGGGATGGCTTCCCTGGCGCTCCCCTTGCTTGAACGACTCAAGGCGGCCGGGGCGGTGGATGAGGGCAAGGCCAAGATCCGCAACTGCATCACCATCTTTCTGGTTGGTTCACCCGGCCAGCTCGATACCTGGGACATGAAACCGGATGCTCCGGAAAACGTTCGCGGGAAGTTCAAGCCGATCAAAACGAATGTCACGGGGGTGCAGATCTGCGAACACTTCCCATTGATGGCGCGCATGATGGATAAGGTCGCGCTGATTCGCAGTCTGAATCACAAAACGGGTGCCACACACGAAAACGGCCAGCGATGGATGATGACCGGGCACGACTTCAACCCGGATTCGATGAAACCGCACTTTGGCAGCGTCATCTCTCGCGTCTTCGGACCCCGCAGCGACCTCCCCGCCAACGTCATCCTGCCCGACCCAATCGGCAACACGGGTGCCGGCCCATTGCACGGCCAAACCGCTGGCTATCTCGGCAGCGCGCACGAACCGTTCTTCCTGAATGCCGACCCCGCACAACCGAGTTTCAAGGTTGCCGATCTGGAAATCCCTGCGGGTGAATCGGCCACGCGGCTCGATGCCCGCAAGCGACTCCTCGAACAGGTCGATGACCTCCAGCGCCGAACCGAAACCAAAACCACAACCATGCACGATGCGGCGTATCAACGTGCATTCCGATTGCTCACCTCACCCGAGGCCAAGCGGGCGTTTAATCTGGCCGATGAGTCTGACGGCGTTCGCGACCGCTACGGCCGCAACACTTTCGGGCAAAGCTGCCTGATGGCTCGTCGGCTGATCGAATCGGGGGTCCGCTGCGTCACCGTGAACCACTTCGATACGGTGTTCAACCTGTCGTGTTGGGATATGCACGCGGATGGCGGCAGCCTCAACAACACCTATCTCGATTACGAACGCATGTTGTGCCCCCAATTCGACTGGGCATTCAGCGCGCTCATTCAGGAGTTGCATGAACGCGGACTGCTCGAAGAGACCGTTGTCGCCGTGTTGAGCGAGTTCGGCCGAACGCCGCAGGTGAATGGGCGGGGTGGGCGGGATCACTATCCGGCCGCCTGGACGAACTTCCTGTGCGGTGGCAGTATCCGTGGTGGACAGGTGGTTGGTGCGACCGACAAGATCGGCAGCCGACCAATCGATTCCCCTGTCGAACCACCACAAATCCTCGCCTCGATCTACCACGGAATGGGTATCAACCTCGACACCACAATGATGCCCGGCCCCGGCGATCGACCAATCCGGCTTGTTGAGGCCGAACCGATCCGCCAGTTGTTCGGTTGATTATTGGTCATTAGTCCTTGGTCCATAGTCCTTGGACGAGAGAGGAAAACATGGTTCTGGCACGCACGGAACACAAGGAGTGCCAAACCATCCTTTCTCGTGTGGCGTGTGAGGTTTTACGTCCGTTGCTATTCCTATTTCTCACTTCTCCCCTTCTTGCTGCAGAGCCGACCGTCCGAAACCTGAACGTCCGTGGGCTCCAGGTTGGTGGCACAACAACCATCACCGTTGATGGCGACGATCTCGGCAAGACGCCAAAGCTGTTCCTCCCCTTCCCTGCAAAACAAACACTCAAACCCGGCAGCACCGACAAGCAGGCGACGTTCGAGGTCGCGCTCGATGATGCAATCACACCTGGGCTCTACCACCTCCGCGTTGTGACCGAGGGCGGAGCAAGTCTGCCGGTTATCGTGGGGATGGATCGACTCTCCCATAAGCCCCTGAGTGCGGCAATAGATGCACTCCCTGCGGCGGTGTATGGAACTGTCACGGGCAGTACGATTCTCGAAACCACCTTCATCGGCAAGGCTAGCGAGAAGATCGCGGTTGAAATCGAAGCGCAGCGACTTGGCAGCAAGCTCCGCCCCATCGTTCACCTGTATGGCCCCAAAAAACTGCAACTCGCGTGGGCATGGGGTACTCCCAACCTCAGTGGCGATGCTCGGCTCGAAGCGACCCTTCCCGAAACCGGAACGTACACTATCACCGTTCACGATGCCGAGTACGCCGGGCCTGGCCCCGGTTACTTCCGACTCAAGGTTGGGGCATTTGGGTATGTCGATCAGGTGTTCCCGCCCGCGGTGGGCAAGGATGCCAAGAGCGTCGAACTGTTCGGATCAACGACCAGTCGTGTTGACCTGCCGCCCAGCAAGGGAAACGCGATCCTGCTTCCCTGGCCCAAGGAACCCAGTTCAACCACAGGAGTACGCAGCTTGTGGACCGGGGCACGGCCGTGGGTGGAAGTGAGTTCGCGCCTGGAGTTCGTTGAGCCGAGCGTTCCGGGCAAGCCCCTGGAGTTACCCGCCGGAGCCGTTGCGGTGTCCGGCAAGCTTGCCACGCCAAATGAGGAAGATCGATATCGCATTGCAGTCACGCCGAACACAAAGGTTCGGTTTGAGATCTTCGCAGAGAGGATCGGATCGCCGATCGATGTAGCGTTGGTAATCCGCAACGAAGCCGGGGGCGTTCTCGCTCAAGTCGAAGATTCGCCCGGCACGCTTGACCCCATTTTGGAATACACCGTTCCCGACAAAGTTACCGCCGTGACGGTGGGCGTGATCGACTCTTCGGGCCGGGGTGGACCGCGGGCAATCTATCGACTCGTCATCGACCCAGTACGCATCGAGGGACTTGGAGACTTTCATCTCACCACTCCCATCCAGCGGCTTTCGCTCCCATCGAGTGGGCGGGCGATTGTCCCGGTGTTTGTCGATCGCCGCGGATATGTGGGGAAACTCACTCTGAGTGCCGATGACTTGCCGACAGGTATCAAACTCGAAGGTACGACTATCGCACCGGATGCCGATGGAACTTTGGTTGTGGTCACAGCCAGCGAGTTCTCGACCGCAGCGATTTCCACCTGGAAAGGTAGTAGCGATCATGGGTTAATTCGGAACGCGTTTCAGAAAGGGCATCCACTCGAACGTCTTCAACCCTGGCTGGCAGCGGAACTTTCGATTACTCCCACCACAGCGAAGGGTGCGGATTTTACCATCGATTGGCGGAATCTCCCGGCAGATGCCGGACTCTCGCCCGCAGGCAAACTTGTCCTCCCAGTCACTGTCAAACGACTGGACCCGGCGGCACCTGTGCGACTCGTGTTGCTCACTAATCAGGCTCCGCCACTCAATAATCAACCTGACCCGAATCGAACAATCCGCCCCGAAAAGCCCGCTGAGTTGGCTGCGAAAGTGAGCGACGGCGAGTTATCCGTGCTGCTGCCGCCAGAACTGCCCGCGGATTCCTACCAGATTGCTCTCCAAGCGGAGTTGCTCTCTCCCGACAAGCAAAAGGTACTGGCAACCGCGGTTACTCCCGTGCGAGCAATGCCGGTGAAACTCCCCGTGGCAGTCAAACTCGATGGCGCAACCAAGATCGATGCGAAACTGGATGCCAAGACCGGTGCCACGGTGGAGGTCAAGGGCATTGCCGAACGGCTCAACGGGTTTACGGGTGACATTGTGGTGTCACTCACTGGCTTGCCGCCCGGTGTGGCCATTCCGCCACCTCTGACCGTGAAGGCAGCGGAAACCAAGTTCGCGTTCAAACTGACGCTTCCACCGACCACGCCGCCAGCCGAGGCGAAATTGAAGTTGTCCGCATCGGTTGTGCCTGATGCGAAGCAACCGAACGTCCGGGTCAAAAGCCGGGATGCAGAAGTTGTGTTGGCGATCCTACCACCTGCGAAGCCCTAACGAGCCGGAAGTGTGAGTGACGGTTTTGTTTATTTGTACTCGTGAGACTCCCGCCATGATTCGCCTTCTCGTTGCCACAACTCTACTCACACTACTTCCAGCGGCGGCAGTTGCAGTCGAACCTGTTTCCGTTGCTGTGTACCCGACCACCATCGAAATCAAGCATCAACGGCAGCCACATGCCATCCAGGTTCTTGCCACGACGGCCGATGGCTTCTCGGTCGATCTCCGCGATACGGCCAAGTTCACCACCGCCGACCCCAAGGTTGCGACCGTGGAAGCGGGATGGGTTCGCCCCATGGGCAGCGGTCAGACGACCATCACGGTTTTCGCAGGCGGACAGACCTTCACAATCCCGGTAAAAGTGACTTTGCCTGCCGCAGAACCACCGATCAGTTTTCGTCACGAAGTGATGCCTGTGCTGACCCGCTCCGGGTGCAACGCAGGTGCCTGCCACGGCTACTCGCTGGGCAAAAACGGCTTCAAACTCTCGCTCCGGGGCCAGGATCCGAACCCAGATTTCTTCGCCCTTGTGAAAGATTCGAGCGGACGACGGGTGAGCTTCCAGAATCCAGCAGCAAGCCTCCTCGTCGCCAAAGCCCGCGGCGATACGCCACACGAGGGCGGAAGCCGATTCGCCCGCGGTAGCCTCTCTGATGACATCCTTGTGAAATGGATTACGCAGGGTACACCGGCTGACCTCACCGATCCCGCGCGGGTCGTTGGGGTGCGCATCGTGCCGGACAAACTCGCTTTGAAACCAGGCGAAAAACACCGGTTGCAACTGATCGCCGAGTATAGCGATGGCACCAAGCGAGACGTGACCCGGCTCGGTGTCTTCGCGGTGAACAACGACCAGTTTGCTCAGGTGAGCGATGAGGGTTTGGTCACTTCCATCGCTGCCGGTGAAACGGCTGTGGTCGGCCGTTTCGAGCGCACGTTTGCGGCAACCGGAATCACGGTACTTGCAGGTGATGCGAAATTCACTTCAACTCCGGTGCCGAACAATCTGATCGACAAGCCCGTCGTGGAGAAACTCAATCGCCTCAAGATCAGCCCATCACCCGTGTGTACCGATGAGGAGTTCCTCCGGCGGGTTTACATCGATGTGATCGGCATTCAGCCGAAACCGGATGAAGTACGGGCGTTCCTGGCGGATCGCGACCCGAAAAAACGAATGGTGGTGGTGGAGAAACTGTTCGAGCGGCCGGAGTTCATCGACCAATGGTCGCTCAAGTGGGGCGATCTGCTCCAGAACTCGCGGAATACCG